>JBIKMQ010000125.1:0-6246 GCA_044359215.1 Candidatus Chromulinivoraceae bacterium | reverse complement strand
GACGATCGCCGGTCCGACGGCGGGCGAGGGGGTCGTGGTGGCGGTGGCCTCGGGCTTCCAGAACCGCGGATACACGGTGGGCTTCAAGGCCGGCGGCCGGGGAGACATCACCACGACCCATTCGCTGTGGAAATCCACGCGGTATTCGGCCGACTGCCCGACCCCGGTGATCGTGGGTGGCCACCTCTTCTCCATCCGCGACGATGGCATGGCCTCGTGCCTGGATCTCAAGACCGGCGAGCCTCGTTGGCAGGAGCGCCTCTTCACCGAGAACGTGAAGGTGTCGCCGGTGGCGGCGGCGGGCCGGGTCTACTTCACCAGCGGCCGGGGCAACA
Source organism: Candidatus Chromulinivoraceae bacterium (assembly GCA_044359215.1). Classification (GTDB taxonomy): domain Bacteria; phylum Verrucomicrobiota; class Verrucomicrobiia; order Limisphaerales; family UBA9464; genus SXXZ01. The sequence continues at coordinate 5,911 of JBIKMQ010000125.1, read as the reverse complement.
CGGTGGTGGCGGCGGCCTCTCCGAAGTTCGAGGTGCTCTCGCGCAACGAGTTGAATGAAGACACGCTGGCCACTCCGGCGGTGTCCGGGGGCCGCGTCTACCTGCGCACCGAGGGCGGTCTGTACTGCTTCGGCGGGCGCTGAGGGGGTTCCAAGAAAATACTCGCCCTTGGAGGCGGTTGGAGCAGGGTGTCTCGACTCCCATGAAACACGCTCCCCGCCTCGCGGCCATCGTCCTCGGACTCCAACTGGGGCTCTCCTCCGCCTTCGCCCATTCCGCCGTCGAACCGGCCCCGCGTACCGACAAGGGCTGGGTGGACCGCCAGGCGGCCTTCAACGCCACCGTCGCCTCGGTGGGTTCCAAGGCGCAGTTGCTCTTCATCGGCGACTCGATCACCCAGGGCTGGGAGGGCGAGGGCAAGGAGGTGTGGGCCAAGCATTACGCCCACCGCAATGCCATCAACCTGGGCATCGGCGGGGATCGCACCCAGCACGTGCTGTGGCGTCTCGACAACGGCAACCTCGCGGGGCTCAAGCCCAAGGCGGCCGTGGTGATGATCGGCACCAACAACTCCAACGGTGAAGACAACACTCCGGAGCAAATTGTGGACGGGGTCCGCGCCATCGTGGAGAAGTTGCGCACGAAGCTCCCCGAGACCCAGGTGCTGCTGGTGGCCATCTTCCCGAGGTCCGAGAACTTCAGCGTGCAGCGCGGAAAGCTGGCCCAGATCAACCAGGCCCTGCGCCGCGTCGCCGACGACAAGTCGGTGTTCTGGGCCGATTTCGGCCACAAGTTCCTCAACGACGACGGCACGATGCCCCGGGAACTGATGCCCGACTACTTGCACCTCTCCAAGAAGGGCTACCAGATCTGGGCCGAATCCATCGAGGCCCAGCTGGCCAGGATGCTGGGGGATGCGCCGGTGCAGGCCTCAACAGGAGGCACGGCCGGCAACGATGTCTCGGGTGAGTGGGTGCTGACCATCCCGGGGCCGGATGACCAGCCGGTGGACATCCCCATGACGCTGAAGCAGGACGGTGCCCGCCTGGGTGGCCGCGTCGCCCGGGGCGCGGACAAGTTCCTCGAAATTGCCGACGGCAAGGTCCACGGCGATTCCCTAACGTGGACCCTGCGCCGCGACCGGCCGGATGGGAACACGATGGTCTATTCGATGTCGGGCCGGCTGGTGAACGGCAAGATCGAGGGCAAGTCGGAGACCACGATGGACGGCAATGCGATCAATCGCGCCTGGACCGCCCGTCGGAAGTGATGACTTGGACGTGATCCGGTGGGCGGGCCGGCGACCGATGCGGCACCGAACCAGCGGAGTGACTAGTGTGCGGTCGGCGGTTCCGTGGCGCCCGGGTGGCGGGTCGGCAGGTTGTAGCGGTGGGCCGTGTACAGTTCGTCGGCCACCTGGAACAAGGCCATGCCATCCTCGCGCAGCGCGAGGGCGGGGGCATCTGGGTCCAACATCCGGGTCATGGCTCCGGTTCCGGGTTCTCCGGACCAGTGCTCGACGGTCTTGTTCAGGCCGAAGACCACCTGGCGATGATCCCGATACACGGCCACCGACCGGTTGTGATGCATCAGGCAGCGGGCCTGACGTGCGCCGACCGGATCCAGCACATTGTGCCCGAAGAACAGGCTCTCGTAGGGCCTTCCGACCATCCCGAGAAGCGTTGGTGCAATGTCCATCTGGGAGGCCTCGACGTCGATGCGCCGCGGAAGATCGCGCAGGGCCGGAGCGATCACCACGCACGGGATCTGGTAGCTGCGCAACGGAATGGTCTGGCTGCCGTAGACGCGCGCCCCGTGGTCGGCGATGACCACGAAGACGGTGTTGGTCCAGAAGGCCTCCTTGCGGGCCCGTTCGAAGAAGTCGCCCAGGGCCCAGTCGGCGTAGCGCACGGCGTGGTCGCGTTGACGGGCCCCGGGATCCTCCGGGATGCGGCCGGTCGGGTAGGTGAACGGGCGATGGTTGGACACCGTCATGAACGTGGTCAGGAAAGGCTTGCCTGCCTGATGCAGCGCCCGCATCTCCTCGACGCCCCGCTGGAGCAGGTCTTCATCGCTCACACCCCAGGCCGTCCGGAACACGGGGGCCTTGAAGTCCGATTCCTCCACCAGACGGTCCCAGCCGTTCCGTTGGGAATAGCTGCGGATGTAGTCGAAGGTGCCGTGGCCGGCATACAGGAACAGCGTGGCGTAGTCGTCCCGTTTGAGCACCCGGGCCAGGGTCTCCACGTTCTCGGTCTTGTCCCGTGCGAGGATCGAGTCGCCCGGCAACGGCGGAAAGCTGGAATAGATGGCCTCGAGCCCGCGGATGGTTCGGTTGCCATCGGCCAGCAGGTGGGTGAAGAGGGTGGCCCCTTCGGCCACCAGCCGGTCCATGCGGGGGGTCAGGGTGTCGGGTCGGCCGTCCTTCTCGCGGCCGAGGCAGCCCCAGAACTCCGATCCCAGACTTTCCTCGGTGATGATGCACAGGTTCAGCCGGGGTCTGGACGGATCACCCGGGATCTTCCGGCGCAACGAGTCGCGCGCGGAGTCGAGCCACCGGGCCTCGGCTTCGGCATCCAGGGTCCCGTCGGTGTTGGAGTTGGGCGCGGGGCCCACTGCGGGGCCGATGAATTCGACCCCCGGTTCGGCGAGCAGGGAACGCACCCGGCGGAACGCCTCGGTGCGGTCGAGAACCCGGTAGAAGTCGGGATAGCTGAGGTTTCGCGACCAGGCCGCCTTCAGCGCGGAGGTCCAGCCGTTGGCTGCCAGTTCTGACACCACCCGCTGGCGGTGGGGCGGGTGGGTCCGGAGTTGATCGTGGGCCACGCCGAGCCCCGTCGCCAGGACCCAGGCCGAGGTTGTCGCCCAGCGGGTCCGCCATGGAACCGAGTGCCATCGCACCGGAGGGGTCTTCAGGAACAGCAGGGAGGCAAGTGCCAGACCGCCCGTGAGGCAGCCCACACCGATCCAGGGCAGCGGGTAGCTTTCGCGCAGGTTCGTGAAGACCTCGTGCGGATAGATCAGGTAGTCGATGGCCACCGTGTTGAAGCGGCTCTCGAACTCCGCGAAGAAGTACCACTCGCTGATCGTCAGGAAGACCACGACCACGAGGGCGACGCTGATTCCGATCCGGAACAAGGCCCGTTGGGCGGGCATCCTGGCCCGGATTCCCCAGGGCAGGAGCAGCAACGTGGGCAGGGCAACGATCAAGGAAACCAGCGAACACAACCCGATGATGAGGGTCGCCCCGGCCAGCGACCCCGTGACATCGGCCAACAAACCCTCGGCAATGACCCGCAGGGTCTCAGGCAGCCCCACTCCTTCCGGAGCGAATCGGATCCACAGCAGAGCCCGCACGGCCTGCCAGACCGTCAACAGGATCAAGCCCAGGCCGAGTGGAAAGCGGATCAGGGCAGGAAGACCTGCGGCCTCTGGGCGGTGCACGGTTTCGCTCACTGGCTCAAATAAAGAGGATGTGTGACGGATCACAAACCTTTTCCCGAGGGGTCCAGGTGTCGCGGCTTGCGCTCACCGCCGGGGTGGAAGCCAACCCTCGGGTTCCCGATGTGGCGCCGGGGAGGGACCATCTCCTGCTTGAGGATTCCGGCCGATTCCTGAGATGATTCCCACCATGTTCGACTTCCTCGCGGAATCCCCCCGGGATCGGGTGCGCCTGTGTGGTCCGGGAGTTTCGCGGAGGGAGTTCCTGCAAGTGGGCTCGTTGGCCGCCGTCGGCCTCTCGTTGCCTCAATACCTGCAGGCGAAGGAGGAGGGGAAGGTGTCGCCTGCGCAGGACCAGCGGTCCTGCATCATGATCTTCAACCTCGGGGGTCCCAGCCACATCGACCTCTGGGACATGAAACCCGATGCGCCGGCCGAGATCCGCGGGCCATTCAAACCCATCCGGACCAAGTCCCACGCCTTCGAGATCTCCGAGCTGCTTCCGCGCCATGCGGCCATCGCCGACCGCTTCTCGCTGGTCCGTTCCTGCCACCACGACGGCGCGGCCGTGCACGATGCCGGGTGGCAGATGATGCAGACCGGGCGGCGCTTCACCGGGGGCATCCAGACGCCGCATGCCGGGGCGGTGCTCTCGCACCTGCGGGGCCGCCGGTCCGACCTGCCGCCCTTCGTGGTGCTGCCCCAGTTGATGGGCCGCGGCGGCGGCAACCTGCCCAATGGCCAGGCCGGCGGGTTTCTGGGCAAGGCCCACGACCCGTTCGCGCTGATGGCCGACCCGTCGCAGAAGGACTTCAAGGTGCCGGACCTGCTGCCGCCCGACCAGATCGGCGCCCATCGCCTGGAGCGACGGCGCAAGATGCGGGAGATCGTCGAGTCGTCGGTGGCCCAGTTCGAGGCCAGCGAGGACGCCCGCCTCATGGACGAGAACTTCCATGCCGCCTTCCGCATCATGACCAGCGAGAAGGCCCGCGAGGCCTTCGACCTGACCCGGGAGCCGTTGAAGGTGCGGGAACGCTACGGCATGAACCGCTTCGGCCAGTGCTGCCTGTTGGCCCGTCGACTGGTCGAGAGCGGTGTGCGCTTCGTCACCATCAACACGTTCCTCACCGTGTTCGACGAGATCACCTGGGACATTCACGGCTCGAAGCCCTTCACCTCCATCGCGGGCATGAAGGACATCGTTTGCCCGATGTACGACCAGGCCTACAGCGCGCTCATCGAGGACCTGGCCCAGCGCGGGCTGCTCGACGACACGCTGGTGGCCAACCTCTCCGAGTTCGGCCGCACCCCGAAGATCAACCCGGCCGGCGGGCGCGACCATTGGCCGCAGTGCTTCACCGCCTACTTCGCCGGGGGCGGCGTGAAGGGCGGGCGGGTGGTGGGGGCGAGCGATCCCATCGGCGGCTTTCCGGCGGAGCGGCCGGTGAAGCCCGGCGACATCGTGGCCACGATCTTCCATTCGCTGGGCCTCAACCACGCCTCGCACCTGCCCGGGCCCGGCGGCCGTCCTTTCACGCTGACGGATCTAGGCACCGAACCCATCCGGGAACTCTTCGCATGAACAGAGTCCCCAGCCCGCGTCGTTCCCGCCCCGATTCCGGCGCGGGTGATTGGTGGTTCCGCCGTCGCCTCGGCGGCTGGATCGCCTGCCTGCTGGCCGCCTGCCTCCGCGGCGTCGGCACCGCCAACGCCGCCCCCGCCGAACCGACCGTCTCCTTCCGGCACGATGTCATGCCCATCCTCTCCAAGGCCGGCTGCAACAGTGGCGGTTGTCACGGGGCGCTGGCGGGCAAGGGCGGGTTCCGCCTGTCCCTCTTCGGGTACAACCCCGAGGCCGACCACCTGGCCATCACCCGCGAGGCGCAGGGAAGACGGGTGGAACCCACCCAACCGGGCCTGAGCCTGTTGCTCACCAAGCCGACGACCACCGTCCGCCACAAGGGCGGCAAGCGGCTGGAGGTCGACTCCGACGACTACCGCACGCTGGCCCGATGGGTGGCCCAAGGCGCGCCCGGTCCGCTGCCGGGGGAGGCCGAGCTTCGGGCTCTCGAAATCGATCCCCGGGAACGGACCGTGACCGTGGGGCAGACGCTGTCGTTGAAGGTCCGGGCGCGCTTCGGTGATGGCCGCGAGCGCGACGTCACCCGCTGGGCCAAGTTCACCTCCACCGACGAGACCGTCGCCTCGGTGGATGGCACCGGGAAGGTCACCGTGCTTGGACCGGGCGTCGGGGCGATCACCGCCTGGTACTCCTCGCAGATCGTCATTGCCCGATTGACGGCACCCTATCCCGGGGAGGTGCCCAAGGCCGTCTTCGCCGAGTCCCCGCGATCTGGTCCGATCGACACGCTGGTGCTCGACCAGTTGATGCGCTTGCGCCTGCCGCCCTCGCCGCCGGCCGACGATGCGACCTTCCTCCGACGGGCTTCCCTGGACACGTTGGGGCGTT
>JBIKMQ010000527.1:0-2736 GCA_044359215.1 Candidatus Chromulinivoraceae bacterium | reverse complement strand
CCGGGGCCATCTGCGGCATGGTGTCGGCGCGGCCGCCCGAGGCCGTGCTCAAGCCGGTGATCGTAGCCTCGCAATTCGGCAACACCACGGCCTGCGTGACCCGCGCCCGCGAGATCCTCGAGGCCGCCGGCTACGAGGTGATGATCTTCGCGGCCACCGGCACCGGCGGCCGCACGCTGGAGTCGCTGGTCGAAAGCGGTCTGGTCTCCGGGGTGTTGGACATCACCACCACCGAGTGGGCCGACGAGCTGGTGGGCGGGGTGCTCAAGGCGGGCCCGACGCGCTGCGAGGCCGCGGCCAGGTCCGGCGTTCCGGCCATCGTCACGCCCGGATGCCTCGACATGGTCAACTTCGGCGAACCGGCCACGGTGCCCTTCCACTTCGCGGGCCGACGCTTCTACCACCACAACGCGCAGGTGACGCTGATGCGGACCAATCCCGAGGAATGCGCGCGGTTGGGCAAGGTCCTGGCCGAGAAATGCAACCTGTCGACGGGGCCCGTCCGGGTGTTTCTCCCGCTGCGGGGGATCAGCGTCATCAGCGCCCCGGGCCAGCCGTTCCATTGGCCAGAGGCCGATGCCGCGCTGTTCGACGCCTGGAAGTCGAACCTGCGCCAGGACATCCCGGTGACCGAATACGACGGGAACATCAACGACCCGGAGTTTGCGCGCCTGTGCGCCGAGGGCCTGCTGGAGTTGCTGAAACGCTGATTCCTGCTGACCCGTCCTGAAACCGACGCCACTCCCATGACGATCGTCTTTGATCCGCGCTGCACCGGATACCACCAGCCGGGGCATCCTGAGAAACCCAACCGCGTGGCCAGGACGGCCGACCTGCTCAAGTCGCAGAAATCCCTGCCGATCCGCTGGGCCGAGCCCGTCGAGGTCGCCGACGCGCTGCTGCTGCGCGGGCACTCGCCCGCACACCTCGCCCGCATGAAGGTCGAGGCCCCGTTCGATGCCGACACGCCGTGGCACCCCGGCATCGAGGCCCATGCGCGACGTTCGGTCGGTGCCGCGGTGCGCGCGATGGAGTTGGCGATGTCCGGTGAGCCGGCCTTCGCCTTGATGCGACCGCCGGGCCATCATGCCGAGCGGCATCGGGCCATGGGATTCTGCTACTACTCGTCGATGGCTCTGGCGGCGTTGGAGGCCAAGAGCCGTGGTATCGGGCCCATCGCCGTGTTCGATTTCGATGTCCACCACGGCAACGGCACCGAGGATTGCCTCAAGGGCGTGGACGGCGTCGCCTTCGCCTCCGTGCACCAGGGCGATGCCTATCCCGGCACCGGACAGGCCGACGTCGGGCCGAACTGCTTCAACCATCCCGTGCCCGGCGGATCCCCGCGGACGACCTGGCGCTGGGCCCTTGAGAAGGCGTGGCAGCGGCTCTTGGCCACCCGGCCGCGCCTCATCGGGATCTCCGCGGGATTCGATGCCTATTCCAAGGATCCGCTGGCCAACGGCACCCTCGAGCGCGAGGACTTCCAGATGCTCGGCCAATGGGCGCGCGCATCGGGGGTGCCGACCTTCGCCGTGCTCGAGGGCGGCTACAGCCTCGACCTGCCCGACTTGGTGCTGCACTTCCTGCTGGGCTGGGAAGGGGTTTGAGCCATGGAACTCGATCCGGACCAGCAGAACACCCGGACGATGTACGAGTGGATGATCCACTCCATCCTCCCGCGCCCGATCGCCTGGGTGAGCACGCTGTCGGTCGAAGGGGTCCCGAACCTGGCGCCGTTCAGTTTCTTCCAGGGCGTCTGCGCGCGGCCGCCGACCCTGATGTTCTGTCCGGTGAACCATCGGGATGGCTCGCCCAAGGACACCTTGCGCAACCTCGAGGCGAGCGGGGAGTTCGTGGTGAACACCGTCTCGGCCGCCGATGCCGAGGCCATGAACGCCACCTCGGCGACGCTGCCCCACGACCACAGCGAGTTCGAGCGGTTCGGGGTCGTGGCCGCGGCGTCGGTGAAGGTGCGCCCGCCCCGGGTGGCCGGCGCCTCGGTGGCCTTCGAGTGCCGGCTCGACCGCGTCATCCGGGTCAGCGAGGGCCCGGCCGGAGGCAACCTCGTGCTCGGCCGCATCGTGTGGATGCATGTGGCCGACTGGGTGATCGGGTCCAGCGGATACCCGGATCCCGACCGGTTGGACCTGGTGGGCCGGATGGGGGGCTCCGACTACCTGCGCACCCGCGACCGCTTCGCGCTCGACCGCCCGGCGTGAGGCCGATCGGTCGGTTCAACGGTCGGGGAATTCGAACTCGACCTTGCCCCGTTGCCCGAGCACGAGGTGGGCCGTGAAGTTCTTTCCCGCCTTGGACACGAAACCGCTCAGGGCCTCGGTGCGGCCGTCCTGCAGGAGCTTCTCGACCTGCGGGCGCTCGACCGCCTGCTCAAGGATTTTGCGCCCCACCTTGAAGGTGCACCTGCGCGTGTCGGCCTGGGTGCGCTCGCAGATCCACGCCGTCGGGCCCTCGTACACCTTGCCCTTGCACTTGGGGCAGGCCCCAACCGCCGTCTGTCCGGTGAAGTCGACCTTCACCTCCGGCTCGGCCGCCTTCTTCGCCTTGTCCGGGAACTTCTTCTCCCGGGGCGCGAACTCGAAGCCCACCTTGCCGTCCTTGAGGGTCAGGAAGGCCTCGAACTTGCGGCCGGTCTTCTTGGAGACGAACTCCTTGAGCAGGTCGGTCTTGCCCTGGGCAAGCAGCTTGGCGGCCTGGGTCCGGTCGATGGCCTGC
>JBIKMQ010000124.1:0-6315 GCA_044359215.1 Candidatus Chromulinivoraceae bacterium | reverse complement strand
GCGCTTCCACCAGAAGATCACCGACACGCTGTGGGTGCTGAAGGAGAAGCACATCGGGGTGCTGGGGTTGACCTTCAAGCAGAACACGGACGACGTGCGAAATTCGCCGGCGATCGACCTTTGCCGCCGGATGCTGGCCGATGGCGCCCGGTTGCGGGTGCATGACCCCAAGGGCATGGAGAAGGCCCGGGCGCTCTTCCCCGCAGGTTCGGCCGTGGAGTTCGTGGCCGAGGCCGAGGCCGTGGCCTCGGGTTGCGACGCCCTGGTCATCGCCACCGAATGGTCCGAGTTCGGCCGGCTCGACTGGGCCCGGATCAAGGCCGCGATGACCACCCCGATCGTCTTCGACGGTCGCAACCTGCTCGACCCGGCCGAGATGAGGCGGTTGGGTTTCCTGTACCGCAGCGTCGGGCGCTGAGCCGGTCTCCTGGGGTGCCCGCAGGGTTCGCGTGACAGGCCGGGCCGCCCGTCGCATCCTCCGGTCCGCAAGAGACGTCATGAAGATCCTCGTGACCGGCGCCGCCGGATTCATCGGTTTCCACACCTGCGAACTGCTGCTGGGCCGCGGCGACGAGGTGATCGGACTCGACAACCTCAACGACTACTACGACGTCCGGCTCAAGCAGGCCCGCCTGGCCCGCCTCGAGGGGCGCCCGGGCTTCCGGTTCCATCGCCTGGATCTCTCCGACCGCGCCGGCATGGAGGCCCTCTTCGCCCGCGAGAAGCCGCAGCGGGTGATCCACCTGGCGGCCCAGGCCGGGGTCCGCTACTCGATCCAGAACCCGCACGCCTACGTCGATTCCAACCTCGTGGGGTTCATGAACATCCTCGAGGGATGCCGCCACCATGGCGTGGAGCATCTGGTGTACGCCTCGTCCTCGTCGGTCTATGGGGCCAACACGACCATGCCCTTCAGCATCCACCACACGGTGGACCATCCGCTGAGCCTCTATGCGGCCACCAAGAAGGCCAACGAACTGATGGCGCACACGTACAGCCACCTGTACCGCCTGCCGACGACCGGCCTGAGGTTCTTCACCGTCTACGGACCCTGGGGCCGGCCCGACATGGCCATGTTCCTCTTCACCGAGGCCATCCTGGCCGGCCGTCCGATCGACGTCTTCAACCACGGTCGCATGCGGCGCGATTTCACCTACATCGACGACATTGTGCAGGGGGTGGTCCGCACCTGTGACCGGGTCGCTCCGGTGAACCCCGGGTGGAGCGGGGCCGCCCCCGATCCCGGCACCAGCGCCGCCCCCTATCGGCTGTACAACATCGGCAACCACCAGCCTGCCGAGCTGATGCACGTGATCGACTGCCTGGAGAAGACCATCGGCAGGAAGGTCGAGAAACGCATGCTGCCCATGCAGGCGGGAGACGTCCCGGCGACCTACGCCGACGTCGAGGACCTCACGGAGGCCGTCGGCTTCCGCCCGGCCACCCCGATCGAGGTGGGCATCGAGCGTTTCGTGGCCTGGTACCGCGACTTCTACCAGGTCGCCGGCTGATCCCGTCATGGGCACCGGGGTCATCGAAGTCTCCGCCGGCCTGGTGATGCGCGACGGCCTCCTGCTCATCACCCGACGCAAGTCCGGCTCCCACCTCGGCGGGCTCTGGGAGTTTCCCGGCGGCAAGCGCGAGCCCTCCGAATCCTGGGAGCAATGCCTCGTGCGTGAACTGGGCGAGGAGCTTGGCATCACGGTCGCGGTGGGGCCCCTGCGCCACGAGACGGTCCATGCCTATCCGGGCAAGACGGTCCACCTGAGATTCTTCGAGGCGGAGCTCCTCTCCGGCGAGCCGCAGGCCATCGACTGCGCCGAGGTCGCCTGGGTGCCCCCGGGTGACCTGCGGCGGTACGAGTTCCCCGAGGCCGACCTCGGGCTGGTGAGCCTGCTGGCCGGCTGAGGGCGTCTTGGCCGGGTGCGAGGCGCCGGCGGGTCGCCGGCGATCCGAAGGCCGCCGTTTGCCGGGGCGCCCCGTCGGCTCCATCTTCCGGCCCGTGCCGAAGGACCTCGCCCCCCCGCCCGCCGCCCCGCCCGGAGTGATCCGCATCCAGGGTGCCCGCGAGCACAACCTGCGCAACCTGTCCGTGGACATCCCCCGGGGGAAGTTCGTGGTGGTGACCGGCGTCAGCGGGTCGGGCAAGAGCACCCTCGCCTTCGACCTCCTGTTCGCCGAGGGACAGCGCCGATTCCTTGATTCCATGAGCGCCTACGCCCGCCAGTTCGCCGACCCGATGGCGCGGCCCGAGGTGGACCTCATCACCGGGCTGCCGCCGTCGGTGAGCATCGAGCAGGGCACCACCCGCGGCGGCGGCAAGAGCACGGTGGCCACGGTCACCGAGATCCACCAGTTCGTCCGACTGCTGTACGCACGGCTGGGCGAGCTGCAGTGCCCCGACTGCGGCGTTCCCGTCGAGGCCCGCACCCGCGAGGAATTGCTCGAGGTGCTGGGCGAGGCGGTGCGCCGGCGGGGGCCGCTCCACCTGCTGGCCCCGGTGATCCGCAACCGCAAGGGTTTCCACAGCGAGGTCGCCGCGTGGGCGCTCCAGCGGGGCTATTCGCAGTTGAGGGCCGACGGTCGGCTGGTGCCCGCCGACGCATCCTTCCGGCTCGACCGCTTCAAGGAGCATGACATCGAGGTGGTCACGGGCACCCTCGATGCCGGCGACTCCGCCGAGGCCCGGTTCCGCAGGATCGGCCAGGCGCTCACCGTGGGGCAGGGCACCCTCTTCGCCCTGGACCGGAAGGGGCAGTGCACCGTGCACTCCGACCAGCGTGGGTGCCCGAAGTGCCGGCGTTCCTTCCCGCCCCTCGATCCCAAGAATTTCAGCTACAACTCAAGCCAGGGCTGGTGCCCGCAGTGCCGGGGGTTCGGCGAGCTTTTCCACCTGCCCGATGTCGAGCGCGGTGCCAATGCCGATGCGGTGGAGGAATCGTGGTTCCGGTGGGCCGAGACGCGCGAGACCTGTCCGTCGTGCCAGGGTGCCCGGCTCAACCCGGTGTCCCGCGCGGTGCGGCTGCCGCTGGGCGAAGGGCCCTCGGGCCGGCCCACCCTCGAGGAGATGGGACGCTGGTCGGTGGACGAGGCCCGGGCCTGGTTCGACGGGCTCCGCCCCTCGGGCCGGGCCGCTGAGATCTCCCGGGACATCCTGCCCGAAGTCCGCGAGCGCCTGAGGTTCCTGGGCGAGGTGGGCCTCGGCTACCTGCAGTTGGGCCGCAGCGTCACCACCCTCAGCGGCGGGGAGGGCCAGCGGATCCGCCTGGCGGCCCAGCTGGGGTCGAACCTCAGCGGGGTGCTCTACGTGCTCGACGAGCCCACGATCGGTCTCCACGCCCGGGACAACCGCCGGCTGCTGGACGCCCTGGAATCGCTGGGGGCCCGGGGCAACTCGCTCGTCGTGGTGGAGCATGACGAAGACACGATGCGCCGGGCCGACTGGATCCTGGACCTGGGGCCCGGGGCCGGCGTGCAGGGTGGCCAGGTGGTCGCCGCCGGCACCCTCGAGGACCTGATGCGCCATCCCGAATCGGTCACCGGCCGTTGCCTGCGCGAGACACCCCACCGGCCGGCCCGCGGAGAGCGCCGTCCGGTCGCCGCCGCCGCCGGGCGCAAACCGAGGGGTCGGCCGGCCGCCGAGGCCGTCGCCGGGGCGGTGGAATGGCTGACCGTGCACCGGGCCCGGCTGAACAACCTCCGCGACGTGACCGTGTCCTTCCCGCTGGGGCGACTCGTGGTGGTCACCGGGGTCAGCGGCTCGGGCAAGAGCACGCTCGTCAAGGAATGCCTGGTCCCGGGCGTCCGAGCCGTGCTCGAGGGGGCCGCGGAAAAGAAGATCCGGGGCCCGGCCGGAGGGGTGTCCGGCACAGCGATGCTGCGGGCGGTCCACGAGGTCGACCAGTCGCCCATCGGCCGCACGCCCCGATCCACCCCGGCCACCTATGTCGGGTTCTTCGACGACATCCGCGCGCTCTTCGCCCAGGTCCCGGAGGCGAGGATGCGCGGGTACGGCCCGGGTCGCTTCAGCTTCAACTCGCCGCAGGGACGCTGCCCCCATTGCGAGGGGGCCGGGGTGGTCAAGCTCGAGATGAACTTCCTCCCCACGGCCTCGGTGACCTGCGAGGCCTGCGGCGGGCAGCGCTTCAACCCGGGCACGCTCGAGATCCGCTACCAGGGCAAGTCCATCGCCGAGGTGCTGCGCCTCTCCGTGGCCGAGGGCATCGGCTTCTTCTCCCACCAACCACGCCTCCGGCGCCCCCTGGAGGCCCTCCGGGACACCGGTCTCGAGTACCTCCAGCTTGGCCAGACCAGCCCGACCCTCAGCGGCGGCGAAGCCCAGCGCATCAAGCTGGTGACCCACCTGCTCGGCGGGCTCAGGTCGGCGGCGATCGAGGCCGAGAATGCCGACCTGGCGACGGGCACGGGGGTGGGACGCAAAGCCGCCCGCCGCCTGGCTAGGGACCTCTTCGTCCTCGAGGAACCCACCCTGGGGCTGCACATCCAGGACGTCCGGCGTCTGGTCGCCGTATTGCAGCGCCTCGTGGATGCCGGCCACTCCGTCCTCGTGATCGAGCACAACCTCGACCTCATCGCCGAGGCCGACTGGATCGTGGACCTCGGCCCGGAGGGCGGGGGTGGGGGCGGGCGCCTCGTGGCGGAGGGCACACCGGAGCAGATCGCGGCCGATCCGATCTCCCACACCGGGCGTCACCTGCGCGAGGTGTTGGGCGCCCGGCGCTGAGCGCCCCCGGGCCGGTGGCGGCCCGATCGCCCGGGCCTGCGGGGGCGGTGGAACCAGGGGGGCGGGACTGCTGCTCCATCCCGGGTGTTTCCCGTCTGGTCTTCCGCCGCCGGGTGGTCCAAAAACATCCCGTGGTTCACCTTCGATCCGGCTGTTCCGCCTCACCGGCGGGTCCGCGAAGAACCTTCCCGGTCAGGGTGGGCTGCCGACTGTTGTGGCTCTGGGCGGTGTGCGGGTGGGTCGGGTTCGGGATGCTGGGCAAGGCCGAGGCCCCGCATTGGTCCTACCGTCCCGTTCCCGGACGGGAAGGCGGGTTGCCGACCCCGGGGTGGATCGACCGTCAACTGGACGACGAGGCCCGTCTCCGGGGCGTGTCCCCCGCCGGGGAAGCCGATCCGCTGACGCTGTGCCGGCGCATCCACCTGGTGCTCACGGGGCTGCCGCCCACGGTCGAACAGGTCGCCCGGTTCCTGGGTCAGCCTCCCCGGGATCGCGTCGAGCGGACGGTCGACGGGTTGCTCGCCTCGCCGTCCCATGCCGAGCACTGGGCGCGCCACTGGCTCGACGTGGTCCGGTATGCGGACTCGGTGACGCTTCGGGGTCTGGTGTTCCGCGAGGCCTGGCGCTACCGGGACTATGTCGTCACGGCCTTCCGCGAGGACCTGCCGTTCGACCAGTTCGTCCGGGAACAGGTCGCCGGCGACCTCCTGCCGGCGGGTGGAGTGGCCGAGGCCGCCCGCCTTCGCGTGGCTCCCACCTTCTGGGCCCTGGGGGATGCCAACCTCGAGGAGCAGGACAAGCGACAGCTCGACCTCGACGTGCTCGACGAGCAGTTGGACGTGCTCGGCAAGGCCTTCCTCGGCCAGACCCTCGCCTGCGCCCGCTGCCATGACCACAAGTTCGATCCCGTGCCGGCCCGCGACTACCATGCGTTGGCCGGCATCCTCGCGGGCACCCGACTGCTCCGGCATGCGAACGTCTCGGAATGGATCGAGACCCCGCTGCCGCTGGAGCCGCGGGATGAGGCCCGGGTCCGGAAGGCCGAGGAACGCCTCCGGGCGCTGGAGGAACAACTCCGCCAAGCCCGGGCCCGGAAGGCTGTCCCGGAAGGACTCGAGGCCGAGGTTGCCGCGGCACGGATCGCGGCGAACCGGCCCCGTGTCATGGCCCCGGTCGAGGTCGGTGCGACCAACCTCCCATTCCTGCGCCGGGGCGACTGGCGCCAGGCCGGGTCGCCCGTCCCCCGGGGGTTCCTGCAGACGGCCTTCAACGCATCCACCCGCCCCCCGTCGGGTGCCGGCAGCGGACGGCTGGAACTGGCCGCCTGGCTGACCGCCGAGGACCAGCCGCTGACCCGCAGGGTCCAGGTCAACCGGGTCTGGCACTGGATCTTCGGCCGGGGACTGGTGTCCAGCGTGGACAACCTCGGGACCACCGGCGACCCGGCCTCGCATCCGGAGTTGCTTGACGCCCTGGCCGCGGGCTTCCGCGAGGGAGGCGGATCCACGCGTGCGCTCATCCGGACCCTGGTGCTCACGCGCGCCTTCGCCCGATCGTCTGATCCGCGCGAT
>JBIKMQ010000123.1:0-6328 GCA_044359215.1 Candidatus Chromulinivoraceae bacterium | reverse complement strand
AGGATTGCCCGGGAGCGGCGGGTCGGTTTCCATGGGCACCTTGAGCGGCACGAATCCCAACGAAGTGATCCAGGCGGCGGGCGGTCTCGTCTGGCGGAACTCCCCGCGCGGGCGGGAGCTGATCCTCATCCACCGGACCCGCTATGGTCCGGAGTGGGCACTGCCCAAGGGCAAGCTCGACCCCGGCGAGGGATGGCTCCAGGCCGCCCTTCGGGAGGTGGAGGAGGAGACCGGTTGCCGGGCCACGGTCGGGTCGTTCGCCGGCGGCAGCGTCTACGCAGTGAACGGGACGCCCAAGGTGGTGCTCTACTGGCACCTGGAGCTGCAGTCGCAGGGGCCGGTCCAGGATACCCGCGAGGTGAGCGACCTCCGGTGGGTCACCGCCGACGAGGCGCTGGCGCTCCTGACCCATGCCAATGAGCGGGCGCTCCTGGCACCCGTGGAAAACCGTGATCGGCCCGGTCGCTGAGCCTCCGGTGGCCCAGGCCCGACCGTGGCCCCACGGTGGCCGGGTTGGGGCCTCGGGCGGGGCTGCCTCACTCCTGGACCGGCGGGAAGAGGAACAGCCGCGCGTCGCCCGGCCCGAGCGAGACCTGAAGGCCCTTGAGTTCGGGGCTGTCGTCCACCGCCGGATGCTCCAGACCGTCGTCCCGGGACACCTCCCGCACCTCGCCCTCGGTGTCGAAGACGACCGTGGGCCAGGCCGTGTAGGCGGTGCTGTGGTTGACCAGCAGCACCGCGCGCCGTCCGTCGGCGTGGTCGAGGGTGCCGATGAGGAAGGCCGAATCCGGGTCCGAGCCCACCCGCTGGACGGAGCGGATCCCGCTGCGGTTGAGGGGTAGTTCCGGATTGCCGGTCGAATACCGCGTCACCCCCCGGCCGGTCAGGCGCATGAGGACCGGGCCCCAGCGCTCCAGGCCGGCGTTGATCCTTCGGGCCTCGTCGTAGTGGCGCGTCCGTCGCCCCTCGGCGGTGAGCAGCGCCCCGCCCTTGGGAAATTCACCGGTGCCACCGTTGCCCTGGCCCGGGGTCCAGTAGCAGAACCACATCACCCCCTTGGCCCCGTGGGCGATCGAAGCGTGGATCATCCAGCGGATCTGGGCCTCGGTGGGGTCGATCCGGTCGCCGAAGGGCATGGAGTGGAAGAAATTCCAGAACGGGATGCCCGCCGTGACCGAGTGACGGCGCATCACCTCCAGGTTCTTGAGGTACTCGGTGCGGGAGTCGTCGCCCGGTCGCATCTGCGGGTAGTGGTCCATCGACAGCACGTCGGGCTTCACCGTCTTGAGGAACTGCCGCACGTAATCCTCGTAGGAGGTGGCCCCCAGTTGCGCCGGTCCGGCGTAGTTCGGGAAGAGGTTGATGTAGCCCAGGCGCCCCGGCCGCTGTTCCCGCAGCGCGGCCACGCGGGCGGCCAACCCCTCGAAGGCCTGGGTCCCCGGTTCGTCGGCGAGGCTGTAGCCCCAGCAGGCCGGTCCCTCGGGCAGGGACTTGGCCGGGTCGACGCCCGGGGCCGGGGCCGGGGCATCCACCAGCACCTTGAGGTCGGCTGCTTCGCAGACGCGGATCTGCTCCTCGGCGCTGAAGCCCGAGGTGCCGATCACGAGGTTGAAGTGCGCCTCGCGGATTTCCCGGTACCGCCCGGGCAGGTCTTGGGTGGTGCGCGGCGGCACCCACAGCCCGATGGCAAAGCGGTCCTGCGTGAAGCGTGTCGGATCAGCCGTCCCGATCTGGCAGAGGACGGCGAGGACGGGGAACAGGCGGAGGAGTCGAAGCGGGCAGATCATGCGACCGGGGCATCCTGAGGGGGAAGGGTCGCGCAATCCATCGCAATGACCATCCGGCCCCCCCGGAAGC
The DNA here is from genome assembly GCA_044359215.1 of Candidatus Chromulinivoraceae bacterium. Lineage (GTDB taxonomy): Bacteria > Verrucomicrobiota > Verrucomicrobiia > Limisphaerales > UBA9464 > SXXZ01. Next base: position 4,471 of record JBIKMQ010000123.1, on the reverse strand, counting down.
TGTGGATGCCGAGGCTGCCACGGCCGAACCCCGACCGCCCCATCAGCAGGGGCGGTCGGGGTGGATGACCGTTTCCATCATCGCCGCGCGGATCGTTTCCAATCCGGGCGACCGGTTGTTTGGGCAACATCCGGTGAGCAACCGGCTTGCCAAGGTGTGAAACCCAAAGTTCGGCCGAACCGGCTTGGTCAAAACCGCCTCGACTGGCCAAAAATCGGCAGGCTCGCGGTGCCGACCTGAAGAATCTCTGGCCGGTGGTGATCCCTTCGCCCAAGCTCCAGCCACACCATGAACCGACTGCTCCTGAGCCTTCTGGCACTGACGGCCTCGATCTCGATGGCGGCTGCCGACAAGTCCATCGTCCTCATCGCTGGAACGCCCAGCCATGCGCCCGGGGATCATGAGTTCCGGGCCGGCAGCATCCTTTTGGCCGGGTGCCTGAACCGTCTCCCCGGGATCCATGCGACGGTGGTCAGCAACGGGTGGCCTTCCGATCCGTCGATCCTGAAGACCGCCGACGCGGTGGTGGTGTTCGCCAATGGCGGCACGGCCCACCCGGCCATCAAGCCCGAGCGCCTCAAGGTGATGAACGAGCTTTCCGCCCGAGGCGTGGGCATCGGCGCGGCCCATTACGGCGTCGAGGTGCCCGCGGGGGATCCCGGCTTCGCGATGCTCGACTGGACCGGGGGCTACTTCGAGATGTTCTGGAGCGTGAACCCCACGTGGACGGCGAAGTTCGAGTCGCTGCCGGTGCATCCGGTGACCCGCGGCGTGAAGCCCTTCACCATCCACGACGAGTGGTACTACCACATGCGCTTCGTGCCCGAGCGCAAGGGAATCACGCCGATCCTCAGCGTGGTGCCGCCGGCCGACACGCTGGACCGGCCCAACGGTCCGCACAGCGGCAACCCGTTCGTCCGGGCGTCCGTCGGCAGGGGCGAGCCGCAGCCGCTCATGTGGACCTACGACCGGCCCAACGGCGGGCGGGGCTTCGGCTTCACCGGGGCCCACTACCACAAGAACTGGGGCAATGAGGACTTCCGCCGGGTCTTCCTCAACGCCCTGCTGTGGATTGCCAAGGTCGAGGTGCCCGAGGGTGGGGTCGTCTCGACGGTGACCCCGGAGGAACTCCGGGCCAATCTCGACCCGAAGTGACGCCGCCGTGGGGGACCAGGCCGGCCACCCCGGTGTCCCACACTCCCGGGACCGTGATGGCGCCGGGGCTGGTCACCGGGCCGGATAAAATCCTGGAAAACCCTCTTGCCAACCCCCGGGGCGCCCGAGTTTCATCGGCGCTCCCCGGTACGGCTGGGTAGCTCAGTTGGTAGAGCATGCGACTGAAAATCGCAGTGTCGGCGGTTCGATCCCGCCCCCAGCCACCATTTCACCTTTTCGCGATCCATCCCCGCGATCCATCCCCGCGATCCCGCCTCGAGGGTTTGCCATCGACCTTCTCCGCGATGTCCCCCGATGTCTTTCCTCCGAGATTTTTTGGTTTGAATTGCCGATCTGGAATTCCCCGATGGGAATCCCTTGCCCGGACGGCTTGCGAGAACACTCCTCGTGCGGCAGGACACCATCCCGTTCGGCTCGGTCTTGGCCTGGGGTGTTCCCCCTCGGGGGCGAGTCGATGTCCCGTCGGCGGCCCTCAATAGGGCGATTCCGGCGGAGGGCTCTGGCGCAGGAACCCCCGGACCACGGCCCCGTCGCGGGTCGCCGGTTGGCAGGCCTGCCCCGAGCACAGGTAGGCCAGTGAGCGTTCCTCGTCACCGGGCAGCGTGGTCGCGAACGGATCCACGGGTCCGTGGTGGCCCAGGATCACCCGGTGCGGCTCGAAGACCGAATGGGCGTGGCTGAGCAGCGCCCGGGTGGACCCGCAGAGCCAATCGCCGACGATCACCACCCGCTTCGGCTCCTGGAGCGCGAAGTCGAGCGCGCACAGCAGGAACGGCACGACCTGGGGCGTCTGGTGCAGCTTCTGGGCGAAGAGCCGGAGGGTTTTCTCGGCCGCCTCGCGCCAATCCGGCCGCGCGCAGATGGCCGAGAGTCGCAGGAGGGCCAGGGCGGCCACGGCGTTGCCGGAGGGTTCGGCCACGTCGTAGTCCTCCTTGAGGCGTACCAGCAGGTGGGGCGTCTCGGCGCCGCTCTGCCAGAACCCGCCGCCGACGGGGTCTAGGAAGCGTTCAAGCATCGCCTCGGCCAACTCCACCGCGAAGGCCAGGTGCGACGGGTCCAGCGTGGCCTCGTAGAGTTCGAGCGTGCCGGCCAGCAGGTGGGCGTAGGCGTCGAGCAGTTGCACCGAGTCGCGCTCCCCGTCGCGCCAGCGGTGGTAGAGGGTGCCGGGCTGTCGCGGGTGGCCTTCAGAGCCCGGGACCGCCGGCTCCCACAACCGCTCCCGGAGGAAGGCCAGGTTGCGCTCGGCGAGGGTGCGGAACTCGTCATCCCCGAGGATGGCATGGGCCCGGGCGACGGCCCCGAGCATCATCCCGTTCCAGGAGGCCAGGACCTTGTCGTCCCGGTGGGGGCGGACCCGCCGTGCCCGGGCCGCCCGAAGCGTCTCCAGGGCCTCCTCCAGCAGCGGCCGGTCCGCCTCGGGCACGTCGGCCTGCGCCAGCGACAGCACGTTGAGGCCGGGCTCGGGCCTGGGGTCGCCCGGGTCGACGAAGTTGCCCTGCGGCGTGATGCCGAACCGGGCGACCGCCACGTTGAAGACCTCCGGACGCAGCAGGGCCGACAGCTCGGCATGGGTCCAGCAGTAGAACCGCCCCTCCTTGCCCTCGCTGTCCGCGTCCTCGGCCGAGAAGAAGCCCCCGTCGGGATGGGTCATGTCGCGGGCGACGTAGCCGAGGATGTCCCGGGCCACCTCGGCATGGCGGGCGTCGCCCGAGACGAGGAAGGCCTCGAGGTAGAGCACGGCCAATTGGGCGTTGTCGCAGAGCATCTTCTCGAAGTGCGGCACCAGCCAGCGTTCGTCGACGCTGTAGCGGGCGAAGCCGCCGCCGAGGTGGTCGCGGATGCCGCCGGCGGCCATGCGGTCGCAGGTGTGCAGCACGGCCTGCACGGCCTCGGTGTCGCCGAAGCGCCGGGCGTAGCGCAGCAGGTAGAGCGGCTGGCTGGGCCGGGGGAACTTCGGCGCGGTCCCGAAGCCCCCGTTCACCGGGTCGAATTCACCGAGCAGTGTCTGGCCGCCGCCGTGCAGCTCGCGGGGGCCCGTCGGGAAGGCGTTTTCCGGATCGTGCACGACCATCTCCTGCAACCGTGAGCACAGGTCGCCGGCCGAGGCCGTCAGGTCGTCCCTCCGGGTCTTCCACAGGTCGACGATGCGCTCGAGCAGCGTCCGGAAGGAGGGCCGGCCGTGCCGCGGTTCCGGCGGGAAGTAGGTGCCGCCGTAGAAGGGGCGCAGGTCCGGCAGCAGGAAGACGTTCAACGGCCAGCCGCCGCCGCCGGTGGTCATCTGCACGAAGCTCATGTGGATCTTGTCCACGTCGGGCCGTTCCTCCCGGTCGACCTTCACGCACACGAAGTGTTCCCGCAGGAAGGCCCCGATGGACGGGTCCTGGAAGGTCTCGCGCTCCATGACATGGCACCAGTGGCAGGTGGAGTACCCGAGGCTCACCAGGATCGGCTTGTCCTCGGCGCGCGCCTTGGCGAAGGCCTCGTCGCCCCAGGGAAACCAGTCCACCGGGTTGCCCGCATGCTGCAGCAGGTAGGGCGACTTCTCGGTGGCGAGGCGGTTGCGGGGTTCCGATGCGGAGCTCACAGGCCTGCGAGGATAGGCCGGTCGATCCCGGGAACAAGCCGGCAGCCCCCGAACTTGTGGCGGCCCCGAGCGTCGGGCCGGGCCGGGGCGTCGGTGCCGGGTCCGCCCGAGTTCTTGAAAGGTTCCGGCCGCTGGGGCTTCCTTGGGAACTCATGGCGTCCGACCTCGATCCGTTCTACCGGGACACCCTGCACCGACTGATCCGGGAGGGGGTCATGGATCCGGCCGCCAGCATCCTCTGCGTCTGTGCCGGGGAGCGCGACCACCTCACCCTGCGGGAGGCTGGGTTCCCCAACGTCACCCTCACCAACCTCGAGACCCGCTGGGAACTGAAGGATCCGGGAACCCACCGGGTGGCCTATGGGGACGTCGAGAACCTGGCGTTCCCGGACAAGTCGTTCGATTACGTCATCGCCCACAGCGGGCTGCACCACTGCGCGTCCCCGCACCGGGGCCTGCTCGAGATGCACCGGGTGGCCCGGAAAGGCCTGCTGGTCTTCGAGCCCCGGGATTCCTGGGTGTCCCGCCTGGGCGTCCGCCTCGGATTCGGCCAGGACTACGAGACGGCCGCCGTGGCGCTGAGCGCCGACCGGGTGAGTGGCGGCTGGCGCAACGGGCCGGTCCCCAACTACGTGTACCGATGGACCGAGCGGGAGATCGAGAAGGTCATCCGCAGCGCCACGCCTTGGATGATGTGCCAGTTCCGCTATT
>JBIKMQ010000122.1:0-6362 GCA_044359215.1 Candidatus Chromulinivoraceae bacterium | reverse complement strand
CAGCAGTTGGCGCTCGTAGCGGTCGGCGAAGTCGGTGGCGTGGATGAGCGAGAAGGTCGTGGGCGTGAGCAGGTTCTGCTTCTTGCCCTTGCTCGTCGCGCTCTTGACCAGCGCCGAGGAGTTCCACTCGCTGAAGAAGACCTTGAGCCCGCGCATCTCCAGCCACCGCTTGAGCAGGTAGATCTGCGTGGACTTGCCCGAGCCGTCGAGGCCTTCGACGGCGATGAGCCGACCCCCGAAACCCAGCTCGGCGAACGTCTTGGTCATTCCGCCTTGGACGGTAACCGAAGCCTGGGCCGGTGGATAGGGAGCAGTCGTCCCGACGTGGAACCTGTTTCCAGGTCCCGCGCGGGGTCGGCCGAAAGGGGGCTTGGAGCGGGGCTCGATGGTCCCGGCATGGATGGAAATCGGGCCTGCCGTCAGGGTGCGGCGACGCTCACCCGGTAGAACCTCGCGGTGCCGGTCGGGGCGGTGGTGGTGGTGGCCCGGACCCCCCGGCCGGTGGTCGGCGCGAAGGTGGCCGAGGGCACCGGGGTCCACGACCTCAGGTCGGCGCTCTCCTCGAGGGTGTGGCGACCCGTCGGGCGGGGCGACTCGAAGTCGAGGGTCATCCGGCCCGTCTCCAGGCCCAGGCGACCCAGCCTGAAGGGCCCGGCCGGCGGCGCCTCCTCGGCGACCAGCTCCAGGCCGCCCGGCCCGCCGATCAGCGCCCAGTCACCGGTATCGGCATCCTCGGTGAAGGCGCCCTCCGCGGCGTAGACCTCGGCATGGGCCCCGCCGGAGCGCTGGAAGTGCAGGAACTCCACCCCGTAGTCGCCGGCCCGCAGGCCCTTGAGCACCGCCCGGGTGTTGCTGTCGGCCGTTCCGAGCGGGAACAGGACGTACTCGGGGAACTCCTCGTCGATCCGTCCGCCGCCCGAGACGCTGGCGAAGGGGTGGCCGGCGAAACGTAGCGCGAACCCGTCGTCCGACCGAATCCCGAAGGTCCAGTCGCCGGTGCGCGGGATGCGCACCCGGGCGCGGGCGATGGTGATCCAGTCGCTCGCACCGAGTCCCTCGGCCTCGGCGGGGAAGGGGGCTTCGTCGGGGAACAGGCCCCCGAAGCCGTCCGCGCCGAGCTCGAAGTTCACCACGGGCGCGGTCGTGTCGAGCTTCCGGCCGGTGAAGCCCTGGGTCGTCGCCGCCCGGGCCAGTTCGACGGCCGTGACCACCGCGTCGGCGCGCCCGCCGCCCCACACCTGCCGCACGCCCCAGGCCCCGGCCGCACCGGCCGGTCCGCCGAGCCCCTCGCCCGGGAAGGGCGGCGCCGGCACCGTGAAGGTCGCCTCGGAGGCGATCACGTTGCCCAGCAGGTCCCTGGCCTCGATGCGGAAGGGCCGCACCGATCCCGGGGCGAACGGCGCGGGGGCCACGTACACCACGGTGGTGAGCGCGCCGGACCGGCTCACCGACACGGGCGCCGCCGCCCCGTCGATCCGCAGGACCACGGTGTTGGTGTCCACCCGGCTGGTGCCGAGGTCCTCGAGGTCGATCGTGAAGCGGTCGAGCGTGGCTTCCCAGCGTTTGACCACGGCCCGGTCGGTGGACGGCGTGTCGGACTGGGTCACGTCGAAGCGGTCGGCCGTCACCACGCCCGTGCCCAGCACGCTCACCCGGAGCACGTGCTCGCGGTTGGGCAAGAGCGGGCTGCTCCAGATGAGCTTCTGCTCGCCGCGCTGGGTCGCCTTGTAGTTGATGACGTAGCGCGTGCCCCCGTCGATGACCGCGGCGGCCGTCCCGTGGTGGCTGGCCACCGTGGCGAAGATGTCGATCTTCACGCCCACGAACCGCACCTCGTAGTAGGCCGACGAGGAGTCCGAGTAGCGGTCGGCGTTGAGGAAGCGCGGGTCATTGGCGTTGCCCTGGCCCACGTTCCAGGTGCCGACGTAGCGGATCTGGTTGAGGTTGGTGCCCCGGTCCCGGGTGTCGTCGATCTGGATCACCTTGCCCGGCACGATCTCGCGGACCGACACGTCGACCGTGTCGAAGGCCTTCAGCCCGGTGGCGTCGGTGGCCACCACCCGGAGGGAATGATCGCCCTGGGCCAGCGACTTGAGCGACACGGTGAAGGGCGCCCGGTTGGTCTCGCCCAGCTTGGTCTTGCCGTCGAAGAACTCGACCTTCGAGAGGTTGGAATCCTTGTCCGTGACCGTGGCAGCCAGGGCGAAGTCGCTGGCCAGGGGCACGGTGTCGCCATTCTTCAGGCCGGTGATCGACACCACGGGCACGTTGCCGGCGATGTCGCCCGACTCGAAGCGCGCCTCCGCCAGGCCGATGCGGTAGCCGTTGCCCCAGTTGCTGGTGTTGCGCAGCTTGACCAGCCGCACGTCGGTGCCCGAGACCGGGAACGCCTGCGCGGCCGAGCCTCCCTCGGTGAGGCTGACGCTGGCGATGCCGGTGAATTTGGCGGTCGCCGGGTTGGCGTCCGGCGACACGAAGACATCCACATCCTTCATGCCGACGTCGGTGTCCGTGCCCGCGTTGAAGTTCCAGAGGAACACGCGGGTCAGGTCCACCGTCTTGCCGAGGTCGAAGACCAGTTCCGCGCGCACCGATCCCACGGACGACCACATCTCCGAGGAGGCCGTGATGTGCACGGAGTCGGGGCTGCCCACGCCGGGGTCCTCGAAGCCGTTGCCGTCGATGAGGGTGTCCTTGATTTCTTCGCCATTGGACACCGTGACATCGACCGGTTGCAGGAACTCGGCCTGAAGGCCGCTCTGCGCGATGGCCGCGAGGATCAGGCTGTTGAGGATGGCAGGAATCCGGACAGGCCACCGGCGGGGCGGCAGTCCGGGGCACGCGAGGGGGCTGACCCGGGAATTCATGGGATTGACTCGATCATTGGGGTCCCGCCGGTTCCCGCGCAAGCCCCCCCGGCGCGGCATTCGTCCCTGTCCGGCAGCTTGCCTCGGCCTGCGACCGTGCGGCATCGTCGGCCTCATCTTCCCGATCTCCGCGCACCGCCCATGAACGCACCGAACTCCCTCCGCCGCCCGTCGTCCTGGCCGGGCCTTCCGGTCCTGCTGGCCCTGCTGATCCCGGTGCTACGGGCCGCCGACCTCCCGGTGGTGCCCGTGACCGACTGGCAGCCCTTCGCCGCGCAGGTGCGCCGGGTGGCCGAGGCGCTGACCCTGGCCGGCGCCCCCCTGGGCGCTCAGGAGCGGGCCGAGCTCGAGAAGGCCCTCGTCGCCAAGGATCCCGTCCAGGCCAACCGGCGCGTGCAGCGCCTGCTCGACGCCCACGTGCTGGTGGCCGTGCAGGTCACGCCCGAAATGCGGGTGAAGGCCGCGCCCGGACCGGCCCCGGCGCGGCTCACCGAGACCGGCTGGACCACCTTCCTGGTCAAGGTGCACAACGAGGCCGGCACCACCGCCGCGCTGAGGGTCCGCAGCCCGCAGGCGACCCGCCTGCACGGATCGCCCGCCGACACCGTGCCCGACCGCTGGCTCGACGTGTCGCTGGTGCAGGCGGCGCCGCTCCGCCCCGAGCTGGGGGGCTTGCCGGTCGAGTACCGGCTGATGCAGCTCTATTCACGCGATGCCGGCCGGCGCGAGGCCAAGCTGGTCTTCGACGTCGGCCAGGGGACCCAGGACCAGGGTTTCCGCAGCGAGGTGGACGCGCTCTTCACGTGCCGCCCGGCCCACCCGGTGCGGCTCGGGGTGCTCGACGAGCACGGCCAGCCCACCACCGCGGCGCTGCTCATCACGGACGACCGGGGGCATGTCTTCCCCGCCCAGTCCAAGCGTCTGGCCCCGGACTTCTTCTTCCACCCGCAGATCTACCGCAACGACGGCGAGTCGGTGCGCCTGCCCGCCGGCCGCTACACGGTGGAGTTCTCGCGCGGCCCGGAGTCGGTGATCCAGCGCCGGCAGCTCGAGGTGGTCGCCGGGAAGACCAACCGGTGGAGCTTCCAGGTGCAGCGGTGGATCGATCCCTCCACGATGGGCTGGATCTCCGGCGACCACCACATCCACGCCGCCGGCTGCGCCCATTACGAGAAACCCACCGAGGGCGTGCATGCCCCGGACATGATGCGCCACGTGCTGGGCGAGGACCTGAAGATCGGCGCGAACCTCACCTGGGGCCCGTGCTTCGACTACCAGAAGCAGTTCTTCACCGGCGTCGACGATCCCGTCAGCCGTTGGCCCTACCTGCTGCGCTACGACGTCGAGGTCAGCGGGTTCGGCTCGCACAACTCGGGCCATCTCTGCCTGCTGCGGCTGCGCCAGCAGATGTACCCTGGCGGCGACTCCAAGAAGCACTGGCCGACCCTCGGGCTCAACACCCTCAAGTGGGCCAAGGCCCAGGGAGCCCTGACCGGCCCGGCCCACAGCGGCTGGGGTCTTGAGCTGGACTCGACCGAGCTGCCCACCTTCCGCATCCCGCCCTTCAACGGCATCGGGGCCAACGAGTACATCGTGGACGTGACCCACGAGGTGCCCGGACCCGACGGCAAGCCCGTGCCGGCGGTGGACTTCATCAGCACGGTCGACACGCCCTACCCGTGGGAGCTGAACATCTGGTACCACACGCTCAACGCCGGCTACCGCACCCGCATCAGCGGCGAGACCGATTTCCCGTGCATCTACGGCGAGCGGGTGGGGTTGGGCCGCAGCTACGTGAAGCTCCCGGCGCGCTGGTCCTACGAGGACTGGTGCGAGGGCATCCGGGCCGGCCGCAACTACGTCGGCGACGGGCGCAGCCACCTCATGGACTTCCAGGCCGACTCGGTGGTCATGGGCGAGCAGGGCAGCAACCTGCGCCTCGACGCGGGCCGGCCGGTGGTCTTCCGCGTGCAGGCCGCCGCCCGCCTCGACCCGGAGCCGCTGCCCGGCATCCGCGAGCGCAAGTTCAACGAGCAGCCCTACTGGCACATCGAGCGGGCCCGCATCGGCTCCGGCCGCAAGGTGCCGGTGGAACTGGTCGAGAACGGCGTGGCCGTGGCCCGCATGGACATCGAGGCCGACGGCTCGTTGCAGCCGTTGTCCATCACCCACGCGGTGACGAGGAGCGGCTGGTATGCGCTGCGCATCCTGCCCAGTTCGCACACCAACCCCATCTTCATCGAGGTCGGGGGGCGTCCGATCCTCGAGCGCCGGTCCATCCAGTGGTGCCTGGATTCGGTGGAACGCTGCTGGAGCCAGAAGGAGCGTTTCTTCAAGGGCGAGGAGCACGCGCAGTCCATCGCCGCCTTCGACCACGCCCGCCGCGAGTACCGGCGTCGGCTGGAGGCGGCCCAGCCGTGAGGCGCTTCGGCCGGAACCTGGGCATCCCGCTGGCCGCGCTGGTGCTGGCGTCCCACGCGGCCCCGCCCCTGGAGCAGCCGGCTCACTCGCCCAACGGCCGCCTGGACGCCGCGCGCCTGCAGGCGGTGCAGGCCTCGGTGGATTCGCTGGCGGCTCGCCGTCGGGACCTCCTGCCGCGCTCCGACGGCCTGCGCGACCTGCGGTGCATCTTCCATGCGCATGCGGGCGACTCCTCGCACACCGGTGGCAAGCCCGAGGAGATGCTCGCCGCCGCGAAGCGCGCCGGGGTGCAGGTGGTGTTCCTCTCGGACCATTTCCGTCCGCCCCGCGACTACATGGACAGCTGGCGAGGCCTGCGCGACGGCGTGCTCTTCATCCCCGGCTCCGAAGCGCGCGGCTTCCTGCTGCATCCGGAGGCGTCGGTCTTTCCCCACATGGACCAGCCCGTGCCCGAGCTGGTCCCGGCGGTCGTGCGCGGCGAGGGCATGGCCTTCCTTTCGCACATCGAAGAGCGGCCCGACCACCCGATGGATGGCCTGACGGGCCTCGAGATCTACAATCGCCACTACGACGCCAAGCGGGATTTCACCGGCATGCTGCAACTGGTGCTCCGGCTCACCGACCCGGAACGGCTGAAGGAGTTGTCGAGCCTGGTCGAGCGGTTCCCCGACGCCTGCCTCGCCGCCCAGTGCCTCTACCCTCAGGCCTATCTGGACAAGTGGGACGCGGCCAATGCCACCGGGCGCTTCACCGGGGTGGCCGCCAACGACTGCCATCACAACCAGATCTTCCTGCTCAAGAAGGTGGACGACGAGACGGCGCTCCTCGGCACGATCGTGGACAAGGACGAGGGCATGCGGAAGGTGCGTGCCTCCCTGCGTCCCACGCTCCGGCCCATGCTCGCGGGCAAGGCCCCGGGCGCCATCGTGGCCCAGATCGACTTCGACCCCTACGAGCGGTCCTTCCGGAACGTCTCCACCCATGTGCTCGCCCCCGCGCAGACCGAGCCGGCGCTCCGGGCGGCGGTCAAGGCGGGCCGCGTCTACGTCTCGCACGACTGGATGGGCGATCCCA
>JBIKMQ010000121.1:0-6386 GCA_044359215.1 Candidatus Chromulinivoraceae bacterium | reverse complement strand
GCCTGAGCGGACCGGGAGCCGCCCAGTTCCGGGTCACCACCCAGGTTTCATCCACCGTCGCGGCAGGGCGTTCGGCCTCCTTCCAGATCACCTACGATCCGTCCACCGTGGGTCGTCACGAGGCCTCGGTCACCCTCACCAACAACGATGCCGACGAGTCTCCCTACGACTTCGTCATTGCCGGCACCGCCACCGTCTCCTCCGATGACGTGGGCAATACCGCAGCCACCGCCAGACGCGTGGCCGTGCCTTCGACCACCCAGGCCCGGCTCGAGGTCTCCCGGGATCTGGATGTCTTCCAGTTCGTCCTCACCCAGGCGGCCACCGTCTCCATCACGACCACCGGGTCGCTGGACACCCGCGGGACCCTTTGGGACGCCTCAGGCCAGACGCTGGCCGAAGACGACGACCTGGGGGTCGGTCTCAATTTCCGCATCCGCCGCAAGTTGGCGGCTGGGACCTACTCGGTCGTTGTCCGGGGTTCCTCGGGCAACGAGACGGGGGCCTACAGTCTCAGGATTTCCCAGTGATCCAGGTTCACCCGCGAGCGTTCTTCCCCAGGACCTCATGAACTCCGCCAAAACCGTCGTCGTGTTGCTGGGTTTCATCCTGGCGCTTACCCTCGGATTGCGTCGCCCCGTGCCTCCGGACGTGTGGCCGGATCAGGTCGATCCTGCCGATTTCGGAGGGTCCGCGGGGTCAACCCGGGCCGCCGCCTCGGGGCGGGTGACCACGTCGAATCCCTGCGGTCCCGGGGCTGATGAGCCGCCACGGGGACCGCGTTCCGTCCGATGGGGTCATGCTCCGGACCCGGAGGTCCCGCCGTTCGAGCCACCCACCCATCCCGGAGCCCCGGACCTGCTGTTCCTCGTCCAAGGCCTGGAATCCGCCCTCACCCTCGAGGAACAGGCATCCTGGGCGGATGGCATCGCCCGGTCGGGAGGGCCGGCTGCCGTCGAGGCCCTGGTGCAGGCCAGTCTCCATCCGAGGTCTGTCGAAGAGGCCGAGGTCCTCCATGAGGCCTTCAAGGGATTCTCCACCGAAGCCGAAATGGAGGCGCTGGCCATCGGCCTGTCGCGGACCGATGACCCTGACCTCATCGAGGCCTTGGTGGAGAGCCTGGCCCGTGGGGCCCGTTCGTCCACGGTCGAGCGGTTGGCCCTGCTTCACGAGGAGGCCTCCCCGTCACCGGCGACCCGAGCGGTGCTGGGGTGGGCCATCGAGCGCATCCGCAATCCCGAGGCGGCAGAAGCCCTGGGGCGATGGGTGTGGGCCCCGGAGCCGCCCGATTGGGCCGATGCCGGAATCATCGCGCTGTCGGCGCTATCGGCGTTGCAATCGCCGGCGGACGCAGCGGCTACCCCGTCGCCTTGATCCCCTCGGATCCGCCAGGGACCTTGTCGAACTGCTGTCAACGTGGTCCGACATGGTCCGACATGGCCAAATTCCACGCGGCACCCTCCCGGATCTCGCCGGACCACAGGAGCGCTCCGCCTCCGGCGGACCGGATTTCCCGCGTGCCAGCCCCCCATTGCCCAATCCCCCAAAACTCCAACCCGCCCAGACCCCAATCCCTTCCGACACACCAAATCCGCCGCGGGACAAATCCTTCGGGGTGCAAATCCTCAGCGGGCCGGAACACCCGAGGTCAACTCCGCCTCGGTCAGCACGAGGCGGCGCACCACCGTCCGCTCGTCGCTGGTGTACAGGACGTGGATCTTTTCATCCCGCGTCTGGAGGGCCGTGGGATAGCCGAAATCACCCGTGGGGTTGCTCTCGAGGTCGATGCGCCGGGAAAAGGTCTTCGCTCCGTCGAGCGACAGGGCCGCCGTCAGCGGGGTCCGGTTGGTGAAGCTGTGGTTGTAGACCAGCAGGTGATGCCCTGACTTCAGCCGCAGAAAATCCACGGCGGCATTGGGGTTGGGCAGCGCGCTGTCGGTGCCCTCGCTCCAGGTCCGGCCGCCGTCCCTCGACTCGGTGCGCACCATCCAGCCGTCCGGGCGGCCCTCGTAATCGCCGCCACGCCGGCAGAAGGCCACCAGATGGTCACCGTCGATGACCGCCGGTGCCGGTTGGATGTTGCCGAGGCGGGATCCGATGCGGTTGCTCTCGGTCCACGTCTTCTTGGACGGGTCGTAGCGCAGGAAGAACGACCGGTTGCGCGGATCGTCCAGCTCCGGGTCCGTGCCGATCTCGTGATAGACGGGGAGCAGCCATTGGCCGCCGGTCAGCAGCACGGGCCGGTTGCGCACCATCGTGCCCGCCTCGAAGGTCACCTGGAAAGGCTCCGACCAGGTCTTGGCTCCATCCCGGGAGATCTTGGCCGTGATGCGCGAATCGCTCCAGAGCTCCCCATAGCGGGTGACGTAGAACAGCCACACCACCCCGTCCGGTGCCTCCCAGATCACCGCATTGCCCAGCGCGTGGAAGGGATTGCTGGCGATGGAGACGGGCTTCGACCAGCGCCGCGTGCCCACCTTCAGTCGCGTGCCGAAGACGGACGCCTGGTTGTCCTTGTATTCGCCCCGGCCGCTGAAGAAGACGACGTACAAGTCGCCGTTGCCCAGCTCGGTGAAGCTGGCCGGGTGCTTGTAGTCACCGGTCTTCACCTCGGGTCCGAAGAGCCGTTCCCGCTCCATGGCCCCTGCCGTGTGGGCTCCGAGGAGGGCGATCAGGACCACGGCCACCAGGGTCCGGAGACGTCGGGAACGAAGCGGGGATCTCGTCGGTGTGGACATGGCCCGAGGAGAGCAGCAACCGGTCTCAGGGGAATCCAGAAAATGAGGGAACACGGAGCTTTCCTCGCGGCTGTCGAGGCTCTAAACAGCGGCCCCCGTGGACGCCCTGCACGAACGATTCATCGCCCGCATCGCCGCCGAGTTGAACCTCGCCGCCTCCAAGGTCTCGGCCACCGCCCGCCTGCTAGGCGAGGGCGCGACCGTGCCCTTCATCGCCCGCTACCGGAAGGAGGCCACCGGCAGCCTGGACGAAGTGGCCATCACCGCCGTCCGGGACCGCCTGGCCCAGTTGACCGAACTGGAGCAGCGCCGCGAGGCCATCCTGAAATCGCTGGCCGAGCGCCAGTTGCTGACCGAGGCCCTCAAGGCGTCGGTCGAGGGGGCCGAGACCCTTTCCGCGCTGGAGGATTTGTACGCCCCCTTCCGGCCGAAGCGCCGGACCCGCGCCACCATCGCCAAGGAGGCCGGACTCGAGCCCCTGGCCGACCTGATCTTCAACGACCAGGCCACGGTCGATCCGCTGGCCGTCGCTGCGGGTTTCGTGAGCGCCGAGAAGTCGGTGCCGGACGTGGCCGCGGCGCTGGCCGGTGCCCGGGACATCCTCGCCGAGCGCTTCAGCGAAGACGCCGGCACCCGCTCGCGCCTGCGCGAACTCTACTGGGAGTCGGGGCAGGTCCGCTCCAAGGTGATGCTGGGCAAGGAGGCCGAGGGGGCCAAATTCAAGGACTACTTCGACTGGACCGAGCCGGTCTCCAAGACTCCCAGCCACCGGATGCTGGCCATGCGCCGGGGCGAGGAGGAAGGGGTGTTGCTGGTGCGCATCACGCCGCCCGAGGAATCGGCCATCGCCATCCTCGAGGGGCTCTTCGTCAAGGCCCGGGGCACTCCGGGTGCCGAGCAGGTGCGCCTGGCCGCTGTCGACAGTTTCAAGCGCCTGGTGGGCTTCGCCATCGAGGCCGAGGTGCGCATCGAGGCCAAGAAGCGCGCCGACCTGGAGGCCATCCGGGTCTTCTCCGAAAATCTCCGCGAGCTGCTCCTGGCGCCCGCGCTGGGCCAGAAGAACGTGCTGGCCATCGACCCCGGGTTCCGCACGGGCTGCAAGACGGTGGTGCTCGATCGCCAGGGCAAGCTCCTGCACCACGATGTCCTCCACGCCACGGCGGGCGGGGCGCAGCAGGTGGCCCAGGCCGGCGAGAAGGTCCGGATCCTCGTGGAGCGCTTCGGCATCGAGGCCATCGCCATCGGCAACGGCACGGCCAGCCGCGAGACCGAGCAATTCATCCGGTCCCTGCACCTGCCGGCCGGCATTCCCGTGGTCCTGGTCAACGAGAGCGGCGCATCGATCTACTCGGCCAGCGAGGTCGCCCGCGAGGAGTTCCCCGACGAGGACGTCACCGTCCGCGGTTCGGTGAGCATCGGTCGTCGCCTGATGGATCCCTTGGCCGAACTGGTGAAGCTCGACCCGAAGTCCATCGGCGTGGGCCAATACCAGCACGATGTGGATCCCAACGCCCTCCAGCGCGGCCTCGACGACGTGGTGGTCTCCTGCGTGAACCGGGTGGGCGTCGAACTCAACACCGCCAGCAAGCAACTGCTCGGCTACGTCTCCGGCCTCGGCCCGTCGTTGGCCGCGAACATCGTGGCCCACCGCAACGAACACGGGCCCTTCCGCTCGCGCCGGGACTTGCTGAAGGTGCCCCGCCTGGGGCCGAAGGCCTTCGAGCAGTGCGCCGGATTCCTTCGCATCCGCGAGGCCGAGAACCCGCTCGATTCCAGCGCCGTCCACCCGGAGCGCTACGAGCTGGTGGACGCCATCGCCCGCGACCTCGGCTGCGGCGTGAACGACCTCATCCGGGACGGCGGCCTCCGGGCCAGGATCCAGCCGGAGAAGTACGTCACCGGCGAGGTCGGCCTGCCCACGCTGAAGGACATCGTGGAGGAGTTGGCCAAGCCCGGCCGGGATCCGCGCCAACGCTTCGAGGCCTTCGCCTTCCAGGAGGGCGTCGAGAAGATCGAGCACCTCCAGCCCGGCATGAAGCTTCCGGGCATCGTGACCAATGTCACCGCCTTCGGCGCCTTCGTGGACATCGGGGTCCATCAGGATGGCCTGGTCCACGTCAGCCAGTTGGCCGACCGCTTCGTGAAGGATCCGGCCGAGGTGGTGAAGGTGGGCCAGAAAGTCCGGGTGACCGTGACCGAGGTGGACCTGGCCCGCAAACGCATCGCCCTGTCGATGAAGGCCAATCCTCAGATCGGCGTGCAGCGGGAGCAGCGCACCGCGCCCAATGCCCCTCGGGCCTCGCAGCCCGGGGCCGGGCGTCCCGGAGGCCATTCGTCGGGCCGCCCACAGGGCCGTCCGTCGGGCAGGCCGGGTTCGGGAGCCAGTCTCGACCCCGGTGCCGGCGGCTGGAACGCGCTGGCCGACGCCTTCGACCAGGCCCAGAAGCGCTGAGAGACCGTCGGAGTGAGTTGTCGGGTCGGGCTCAGGACAGCCGACCACCCGGTGGGCCCTTGAAGCGGCGGCGCTCGAAACCGAACCACACCGCCACCAGCAAGGCCGTGCTCCCCAGCAGGATGGGAAGCGCCTGCTGGTTGGGGGGTTGCACACCGATCACGAGCAGGAAGAGGCACCCCAGGCTCGCCAGCACGGCCAGCGGCTTGAAGGCTCTCCCCAGTTGGAAGGGGCCGAAACGAGTCCAGGTGCGACCGTGGGCCCAGGCCCCGGCCGCGACCGGAAGCACGTAGCTGAGGTACAGGAACACCGCGCACACCGCGGCGATGGTCTCGTAGCGGAGCAGGATCACCAAGGCCACCGAGGCCAGGGCGCTGGTCCAGACGGCCGCCGATGGCGACTGCGTGGCCGGATCGACCCGCTTCAGCCAGGCGGAGCCCGGGAGGCCGTCGTCCCGGGCGAAGGCGTAGGTCATGCGCGAGGCCGAGGTCAGCGCGGCCAGTCCGCAGAGGTATTGGGCCGTCACCACGCCGACGAGCAGCGCCTGAGCGACGCGTTCTCCCAGCGTCGATCGCAGGATCCAGGGCACGATCTCGAAGCCCTTGGCCGCGCCGGTCTTCAGGTCGGGCATGGCCAGCAGCAGGGCCACGATCATCACCCAGCCGAATGCGGCCGACACGGCCACCGATCGCACGATGCCCTTGGGCACATTGCGAGTGGCCTCGAGGGTCTCCTCCGAGGTGTGGGCCGAGGCGTCGAACCCCGTGAGCGTGTAGGCGGGCAGGAGGAATCCCAGGCAGAAGAGCCACGGCAACGACTCCTGGCGGGGGAACACCGGCGACCCCTCCGGCAATCCGCTGAAGTTGGTGAAGGTCCACAGGCGCGACCACTCCCAGTGCGGCGTGCCCACCAGCAACGCCGCGGTCATCACCGTCGACACCGCCAGGATGAGCCACCCGCTGAAGTCGGTGAGCCGGGTGGTCCAGCGGTTGCCATGGTGGTTGAGCAGGGCCTGGGAGAGCGTCATCACCGACACGGCGACGACCCGGGTCGTGCCGGCGGAGTCCGGTGCCGGGGTCCACCCGAAGGCCGCGGTGGCGAAGTCGTAGGTCCCGGTGTTGATCGCCGCCAGCACGGTGACGAGACCCGCCAGGTTGAACCATGCGGTCACCCACCCGCAGGCTCGTCCGCCCAGC
>JBIKMQ010000120.1:0-6389 GCA_044359215.1 Candidatus Chromulinivoraceae bacterium | reverse complement strand
ACGCACCGCCGTCTGGTGGGTGCTCTGGTTGTCGTTGCCCGAGTTGCGAAGCACCAGGGCCTCGAACTGGTCCATGGGCCGGTCCGGAAAGAAGCGGTAGGCCAGGTTGCCGTCGCCGTACTTGGCACGCGCCGAGAGCGCGTAGGACTTCTGCGGGTACCCCCGCGACCCCCAGCCGCCATAGACGGACATCCCGACCTTCTGGCGGACCTTCGACTGGCGATCGGTCTCGAAGAACTCGAAACCCACCTCGATCTCCCGGTCTTTCCAGGCGTTGGACCCGGAGTACGGATAATTTTGCAGCACCTGCCCGCTGGCGTTGAGAACGCTGGGGCCCATGCCGACGAGATAGCCGTTCTTGAAATCGAAGTTCGAGGCCGCCGCCGCCAGCGAGATGACCGGCAGGTCGTGGGTGACGCCGAAGAAATAGCTGCGCATCGATTCCGCGCTGGAGCGCGCCTCGAGGTAGGCCTTGGCCCGGACCACCTGCGAACGCTGGATCCGCAAGGGTCCCGACCACGCCGGAGACACCACCGTGACCGGGTCGCCGTTGGTCGTGTAGCGGATCAGGGCGTTGGTCGGCGAAGCCCGCAGTTCCAGCACCACCTCGGCACCCGCCGCATGGAACCCCGAATCGACCGAGAACACCGGCGGCGGCAGCGGCGGTCCCACCGAGACGGCACCATTGGCCGCCCCCGGCGTGGCCTGCGACTTCGAGTACACGACCCATTCCCCGGCCTCGGGATTGGGCGGGCGCCCCAGCGACTCGTTGGGCCCCAGTCTCGGGATGGCCACCTCGTCGACACGGCGACCTTCCGCATCACTGAGCGTCAGGGTCTCGCCGGCGGCATCCAGTCGGAAGTCGGTATGCAGCTCGGAGCCGGGCCCGACGCGATCCAGGCCCGAGGCGTGCACCAGGATCGACTGCCCGGGCTGGATCCACCGCTCCGGGAACCGCCATCGCCCCGGCCTCAGCGGGTCATCGGACAGAGCGAAGCCGGTCAGGTCCACGGCCTGATCCTGCGGGTTGGTGACCTCGATCCAGTCCCAGAAGGCCCCGGAGGCGTCGGGGGCCACGCCAGCGTTGTCGCTCATCACCTCGGTGATCCGGAGGCGGCCGGTGACGGCTCCCTCGGTGAGCAGGCGGTAGAACAGCGGCGTCGGTCCAGCCGGCTCGGGGATGCGCACCCGGAATCGCCCGGGAACCACCTCGGAGACCGAAGCCGTGGGATCGAGCACCCAGACCGGGGATCCGACCAGGCGCTCGGCCACCTGCACCCGGTGGGTTCCGGGATCATCGGGATCGACCGCGACATCGAAGGTGAACCCGCCACCGGCGGGGCGCTGGAGGGACTCCGGAATCAGGACCGGGGTCTGGATGGCCGGAGACTGCAGGCCTTGGGCGCGGAGCCCGGCTGGTGCCAGTGGCGCGAGCGCGACCGTCGCCAACACGCCGACGAACAGGCCCCGGAGCGTGGGCGCCTTCACAGGCGGCTCTCCAGCTTGCGGGCCCGGCGGATCCACACCGCATTGCGCGACTTCTCGAAGGCCGCCGAGTGGTCGCCGTCGGCCAGCACCTCGTCGATCTCGGCCTGGGCTTCGTCCACCCGGCCCTTCGAGGCGAGCAGTTCGGCATACTGCACCCGTGCCCGGGGATAGCTGTTGTGCTCCAGCACGCGCTTCCAGTTGAGCAGCGCGGCATCCACCTCGCCGAGGGCCGTCTGTGTCTCGGCCAGCGCCATGAGCGTGTAGCCGAAGTCGTGCCGCGGGTCGCCCGCCAGCACCTTCTCCAAGAGCGGCTTGGCCTCGGACGCCTTGCCCTGCCGAAGCAGGCACTGACCGAGATGGCTCAGCGTGTCGTCGTCGTCGGGATCCCGTTCGAGGGCCTTCCGGTAGCAGGCCTCGGCCTTGGCCAGCTTGCCGCTGGAGAAATACACATCGCCGAGGTCGGAGTGGTCGCGGGCCTTGTCGAGGTGGTGGATGCGCGCCTCGAGTTCCTTGATCCGCCGCCGGTCGGCCGCACCCGGCAACTCGAAGCCGCGAAGCCCGAAGCCGCCCGCAGCCGGCCCCTGCATCCGGTACACCATGAAGTAGTAGAAGAGCGCACTGAAGGTGGTGAAGAGAAAGATGAACACCGCCCAGATCCATTCCTCGCGGCGGATCGCGTCCACGAGCATCCAGATCTGGAAACCGACCAGCAGCAGCACCAGGGGGTTCCCCAGCGACACCTGCATCAATTCCTGAATCAAGCCTAGCATCGGGCCAGAGCCTAGGCGAAGCCGGGAAAATGGAAACCACGCGCAGTCAAAAAGCCGGAGGCCCTGGTCCGGAGGCTGGACCCACGGGCTAATCCATTGAGCCGGGTGGGGTTTTGCCGTTTCATCCCGCCCATGACTTCCGCCGCCGTGGCCACCGTCCGCGTCCCGGGCACCACCGCCAACCTGGGCTCGGGCTTCGACACCCTGGGTTTGGCCGTCGCCTTCTACAATCGGGCGCTGGTCCAACGCCGGTCCGACCGTCGCATCGAGATCACCTCGCCCATCGCCGAGGCCTCCCGGGCCGGCGCGCTGGCCATGCTCGAGGAGGCCGCCGGGGCCTTCTTCAAGAAGACCCGCCAGGCGCGCTTCGGTGCCGACATCCACCTTTCAGGAGACGTTCCCATCGCGCGCGGCCTCGGCTCCAGCGTGACGGCGCGGCTCGGTTGCGTGGCCGGACTCAATGCGCTGTGTGGCAGCCCGCTGGATCGACAGGGCCTGCTGGAGGTGGTGGCCGCCCTCGAGGGCCATCCCGACAACGCCGCCCCGGCGGTCTTCGGCGGGTTCACGGCCGCGGGCTTCGTCGGCGACGAGGTGAGATGCCTACGCGTGCCGATGCCCAGCCGGATCCGGTTGGTCACCCTGATCCCCGACTTCGAGGTCAGCACGCCCGAGGCCCGCAAGCGGGTACCCCAGAGTTTCTCCAAGGCCGACACCATCCACATCCTGAACCGGGCGTCGCTGGTCACGGCCGCGTTCGCCACGGGGCGACTGGCGGACCTTCGCGGCTGCTTCGACGACCGCATCCATCAGCCGTATCGGGCGCCGCTCATCCCGGGCATGGATGCGATCCTCGCGGCCGGCGTGAAGGCCGGAGCCGTCGGAGGCTGGCTCAGCGGCAGCGGCTCGACGCTGATGTGCCTGGCCCTCGACGAGGCCGAGGCGGTCGCCCGGGCGATGCAGCGCAAGATGCCCCAGGCGGAGGTCCACGTCCTGAAGCCCGACAACGCGGGGCTCAAGGTCGGCGTGAAGGGGAGCTGAAGCGCCACGACGGCGGTGACCGGGCCGAGAGGGCGTCGGAACCGATGCCTCTCAGCCGACGAGCCCGGAAGCCGCATCGCGGGCAACGGCCGCACGGGCTCAAATCTGCTCGAAGTAGCGCTGTTTCTCCCAGTCGGTCACCGCATCGCTGAAGGCCTGGTGCTCCAGCCGGGCATGGTGGACCGAGAAGTCGACGACCGCGTCCCCGAAGGCCTCGCGTGCCAACCGCGACCCATGGAAGAGCTCGGCGGCGGCGATCAGGCTCGAAGGCAGGCGCGGCAGCTTGGGATCGAGGTAGGCGTTGCCCGTGTAGGGCTCACCGCAATCGAGCTGCTCATCGATGCCGGCCAGGCCCGCGGCGATCATGGCGGCGAAGGCAAGGTAGGGATTGGCGTCGGCCCCGGGCATGCGGTTCTCCGGGCGGTACCCGTTGCCATGACCCACCACGCGGAAACCGGTGGTGCGGTTGTCCTGAGCCCAGGCCATGCGGGTGGGGGCCCAACTGCCGGCCTGGTAGCGCTTGTAGCTGTTGATCGTCGGTCCGTAGAAGAGGCAGAGCTCCGGCGAGTACTTCATGAGCCCGCCCAGGAACTGGCGGAACATCGGGGAGCCGGCCTTGGCCTTCGGGTCCCAGAACAGGTTGCGGCCGCCCTTCCACAGACTCATGTGGATGTGGCAGGAGTTGCCCGCCTCGGTCGGCGCGACCTTGGCCATGAAGCTCACGGATTTGCCGTGCTGGGCGGCGATCTCCTTGACCCCCTGCTTGAAGACCACGTGGCGGTCGGCCATCTCCATCGCCTCGCCGTAGGTGAAGTTGATCTCGTGCTGGCCCCGGCTCCACTCGCCCTTGCTGCTCTCGATGGGCACCCCGGCGGCGGTCAGGCCATTGCGGATGGCCCGCATCAGGGGCTCGTCGCGGCCCGGCTGCATCAGGTGGTAGTCGATGCGGTAGTCGCTCGAGGGCTTGAGGTTCCGGTACCCGGCCTCGAAGGCCGCGCCGTAGGTCTGCTCGAAGAGGTAGAACTCGAGCTCGCTGGCGCAGAAGCAGGTGAGGCCCCGTTCCTGGAGCCGGTCCAATTGCCGGCGCAGCACCGAGCGCGGGGCCTCGGCCACCGGCGCGCCGCTCGCATGCCGGAAATCGCACAGCACCAGCACCGAACCCTGAAGCCACGGCATGAGGCGGAACGTGGCCGCATCGGGGACCATCTCGAAGTCGCCGAACCCCGAATCCCAATTGGCCACACCGAACCCGTCGAGGGGGTCCATGTCGAGGTTCACGGTGAGCAGGTAGCTGCAGCCGTGGGTGCCGTGCGACACCACCGACTCCAGGAAATGGCCCGCGTGGAACCGCTTGCCCACCAACCGTCCGAAGGGATCGGGGATGGCGACGAGGACCGTGTCGATGGCGCCGGACTTCACCTGCGCCTTGAGCTGCTGGAGGGTCATGGAGGAGGTCGCTGGGAGAGGGGATCGATCGGTGTGGGGAACGGTTGGGCAGGCTATTCGGCCACGTAGATGTTCTTCACCTCCGAGTAGCCCTCCATCGCGGCCATGCCCAGGTCGCGGCCGAGGCCGCTCTGCTTGAAGCCTCCGAACGGTGCCTCCACATGCACGCTGCTGTTGCTGTTGATCGAGAGCACGCCGCTCTGGACCGCACGGGAGACGCGGAGCGCCCGCGAGAGGTTCTGGGTCCACACCGAGCCGCTGAGACCGTAGGGCGAGGCGTTCACGTCGCGCAGCATCGCGGCCTCGTCGTCGAAGGGAACCACCGCCGCCACCGGGCCGAAGATCTCCTCGCGCCAGCAGCGGTGCTCCGGGGCCACGCCCGTGAGGATCGTGGGTTCCAGGTAGAATCCCGGCGAGGCCGGGCGGCCACCGCCGCACACCACGGTGCTGCCCTGGCGTCGGGCATCGGCGAGGTAGTCTTCGACCACGTGTCGTTGTGCCGACGACACCATGGGCCCGAGTTGGGTGGCCTCGTTGGACGGATCGCCGACCACCAGCTTGCGGGTGGCCGCTGCGAAGCGCTCCACGAACTTCTCGAAGATGGGCCGCTCGACGTAGACACGGCTGCGGGCGCAGCAGTCCTGGCCGGTGTTGGCGAAGACCGACATCGGAGACGCATCGGCGGCCTTCTCCCAGTCGGCGTCGGCGAAGACGATGTTGGGGGACTTGCCACCCAGCTCGAGCGACACCCGCGTCAGGTTGCGGCTGGCCAGTTCCATGATCCGCCGGCCCACCTCGGTGGATCCGGTGAACGACACCTTGCGGATGAGCGGGTGGGTGACCAGCGCGTCGCCCAGCGTGCCGCCCGGGCCGGTGATCACCTGCAGGATGCCGGCCGGCAGCCCGGCCGCGTGGGCCAATTCGCCCAGTTTCAGCGCGGTCAGTGGGGAGATCGAGGCGGGCTTGAGCAGCACGGCATTCCCGGCTGCCAAGGCGGGTGCCACCTTCCAGCAGGCGATGGCGAAGGGAAAATTCCAGGGCACGATGGCCGACACGACGCCCATCGGCTGGCGCAGGGTGAAATCCAGCCCACCGCGAGCCACCGGGATCGTCTGGCCGAAGAAGCGGCTGATCCCGCCGGCGTAATACTCGAAGACCCGGGCCCCGAGGGCGACCTCGTCCCGCGCGTCGGCCAACGGCTTACCCACGTGCATCACCTCGAGGCGCGCCAATTCCTCGGCGTTCTCGCGGAGGACGGCGGCGA
Source organism: Candidatus Chromulinivoraceae bacterium (assembly GCA_044359215.1). Taxonomy (GTDB): domain Bacteria; phylum Verrucomicrobiota; class Verrucomicrobiia; order Limisphaerales; family UBA9464; genus SXXZ01. The sequence goes on along the minus strand of JBIKMQ010000120.1, from coordinate 383 downwards.
TCTTGAAGAGCACCGCGGCCCGCTTGCCCGGGGCCAGGTCGCGCCATCCGTCCTCGAAGGCCCGATGAGCCGAGGTCGCGGCGGCATCGACGTCCTTCACGGTGGCCGCGTCGATCTCGGCGAACACCTCGGCGGTGGCGGGATTGACCAGGCGGGTCTTCGGGGTGCCATCCACGCCGGTGTAGCGGCCATCCAGAAACAGTTGGTGGGGAATCATGAAACGGTGGTCTCGGGAGGTTTTCGGATTCGGGGGCGGGATTTGGCCGGTTCAGAGCACCGCGAGGTACAGCGCCCGCAGATCGTCCGGGGTGACGGGCACGGCGTTGGTCCGGTGGAAGGGGTCGTCCCAGGCCTGAGCCACGAGGGCATCGAGATGCTCGGGC
>JBIKMQ010000119.1:0-6414 GCA_044359215.1 Candidatus Chromulinivoraceae bacterium | reverse complement strand
AAGGCAGGGGGGTGTTCGACAACCTGCGGAAGTTCATCGTCTGGACGCTGCCCACCAACGCCAGCGAGGCGGCGGTGCTCCTCATCGCCATTGTCCTGGGCCTCACGCTGCCCATGCTGCCGGTGCACCTGCTGTGGATCAACCTCTGCACAGCCATCTTCCTCGGGTTGATGCTGGTGTTCGAGCCCAACGAGCTGGACCTCATGCAGCGCCCTCCGCGCGACCCCTCCCGTCCGCTGCTCACCCGGGCGCTCCTGATGCGGACGGGGCTGGTGACCCTCCTGATCGCCGTCGGTTCCTACTGGCTGTTCTTCTTCGAGAAGAACCTTCCCGGGAACACGATCGAGGCCGCGCGCACGGCCGTCGTGAACGTCATCGTCCTCGGGGAGACGGCGTATCTGTTCAACTGCCGATCCCTCCACCACGGGTTGTTCCGCATCGGTTGCCTCAGCAACCCCTGGGCGATCTGGGGTGCGCTGTCGATGATCGCCCTCCAGGTGATCTTCACCCACCTGCCCCTCATGAACCGCCTCTTCCATTCCGCACCGCTGACCCCGGGGGCCTGGTCCCGCATCGCGGCGGTCGCCGTGGGCATCTTCCTGGTCGTCGAGTTCGAGAAGTGGGTGCGCTTCGGGGGCGACCGGGGCAAGAACCAGGAACCCGAGTGAACCAGCCGCCATGAAGACCATCGCCTTCTACGACACCAAGCCATACGACCGGGAGTACATGACCGCCGCCGATGGCGCCGGGGATCTCCGGTGGGAGTTCCACGAGTTCCGCCTCACGGCCGAGACCTGCGGCAGCGCCCGCGGGGCCGAGGCGGTGTGCGGCTTCGTCAACGATCGGATCGATGCGGCGGTGCTGCGCCTCCTCGCGGAGCTGGGCGTCCACCATGTCGCGTTGCGGTGCGCCGGGTTCAACAACGTGGACCTGTCCGCCGCCCGGGACTGCGGGGTCTCCATCACCCGAGTCCCGGCGTACTCGCCCCACGCGGTGGCCGAGCACACCGTGGCCCTCCTGCTGTCGCTGGATCGGCGCATCCATCGGGCCTACAACCGGGTCCGCGAGCAGAATTTCTCTCTCAACGGCCTGGTGGGCTTCGACCTGTTCGGCAAGACCTGCGGCATCCTCGGGACCGGCAAGATCGGCCGGATCGCCGCCCAGATCTTCCGCGGTTTTGGCATGCGGGTGGCGGCGTACGACCCGTACCCGTCCCCCGGGTGGGCCTCCTCGCACGGCGTCGACTACCTTCCGCTCGACCAGGTCCTCGCCCGCAGCGACGTCCTCTCGTTGCACCTCCCGCTCACGCCCGCGACCCACCACCTGATCGGGGCCGCCACCCTTGCCCGCATGAAGCCCGGGGCGGTGTTGCTCAACACCAGTCGAGGCAAGCTGCTGGACACCGCGGCGGTGATCGATGCCCTGAAGTCGGGGCACTTGTCCGGCGTGGCCCTCGATGTCTACGAGGAAGAGGAAGGCGTCTTCTTCGAGGATCTTTCCGGCAGCGTCCTCCACGATGATGAATTGGCCCGACTCCTGATGTTCCCCAACGTGCTGGTCACCGCCCATCAGGCCTTCCTCACCCGGGAGGCCCTGACCGAGATCGCCCGGGTGACCGTCGGCAACCTGTCGGCGGGTCCCGGCCGGTTCCTCGAGGGCACGGTCGTCGCCCAGCCCTAGGCCACGCCTTGCCCATGGACTCCAGTGTTCTGTCCCTGCTGGCCGGGCTGCTGCTGGTGGTCAAGGGAGGGGATCTGTTCGTGTCGGCGGCCCTCCGGATCGCGGTCCTCCTCCGGATGCCCAAGGTGGTCGTGGGATCGACGATCGTGAGCCTCGCGACGACTACCCCTGAACTGGTGGTCTCGTGCATCGCAGGCCTTCGCGGCGAGTCGGGATTGGCGGTTGGCAACGCCGTCGGGTCCTGCATCTGCAATCTTGGGCTCATCCTCGGGACCACCGCCCTGCTGAAGGAGGTGAGGATCCATTTCAACGCGTTGCGCGTGCCGCTTCTGTCGATGACCGCCGCATGCATCCTGCTCCTGCTCGCGACGTGGAGCCTCCAGTTGGATCGTTGGCAGGCCGTTGGACTGGTGGGAGCCGGCGCGGCCTACTTCATCCTCGATTTCTGGAGGCACTGGAATTGCCGCGACCGGGCGGAAATCCGGGAGGCCGAGGCGATCGAGGCGGGGGTGAGCCATGGGCGTTGGCCGTGGCTGGACAGCCCGGCGGGCGCCGGTGGCCGGTTCCTGCTGGGAGCACTTGTCGTGATCCTCGGAAGCCGCCTCCTCGTGGACGGTGCCGTGGCCCTGGCGACCCGGATGGGCGTCCCCTCCATCGTGGTGGGCCTGACCGTGGTGGCCATCGGCACCTCGCTTCCGGAGATCATCACCGCCGTCGGCTCGGCCCGCCGATCGGTCTCCGACCTGGCCGTGGGCAATGTGCTCGGCGCGAACATCGCCAACCTGACCTTCATCGTCGGCATGGCGGGCCTCTTCGGGACGGTCCGGCTGGATCGCGCCACCCAGCTTTCCAGTTTTCCGGTCCTCCTGCTTCTCGCAGGCCTGGTCGGGTGGAGCCTCAGGACACGGCAGCGGTTGAGCCGGGTCGAGGGCTTCGTCCTGGTGGGCGTCTACCTCGCCTATCTGGTGCTTCAGGTGATGATCTTCGGAAACCGACCGCCCCCGGGTGTCTCCGACGCCCGGTCGGGCGGTGCGGTGCCCAGGCCGGAGTCCGCCGTCTGGGTTGAATGCCGGTTCGCCAGTCCGCCTGGCCTGGGGCAGCATCGGACGCATGGCGCTCATTGAAGTTCAGGGCCTGACCCGCTCGTTCCGGACCTACAGGAAGGCCCCGGGGTTCTCCGGGGCCCTGAAGGGCCTGTTCCACCGGGACTACGAGACGGTGTCCGCGGTGAAAGATGTCTCATTCCGGGTCGAGGAGGGTGAGTTCGTGGGGTTTCTCGGCCCCAATGGCGCGGGCAAGACCACCACGCTGAAGATGCTCGCCGGACTTCTCCATCCCACCGCGGGTTCGGCGACGGTGCTCGGGTACGTCCCCTGGGAGCGTGCCGATGGCTACCGGCGGCAGTTCGCCCTGCTCCTGGGCCAGAAGAACCAGTTGTGGTGGGATCTGCCCGCCCGGGACTCCCTCGAGCTCAACGGCCGCATCTACGGACTGGACCCGGCGGTCTTCCGGCGGCGGGTCGACGAGATGGGCGAGTTGCTGGGGGTCCGCGACAAGCTATCGACGGCCGTCCGGGAGCTTTCGCTGGGCGAACGGATGAAGTGCGAGCTGATCGCCGCCCTGCTGCACGAACCGAGGGTGCTCTTCCTCGACGAGCCCACCATCGGCCTGGACGTGGTGTCCCAGAAGGTGGTCCGCGACTTCCTGCGAGAGCACAACCGCCGGCGCAAGACGACCATCCTGCTCACCAGCCACTACATGGCCGACATCCAGGAACTCTGCGACCGCGTCGTCATCATCGATCGTGGCACGGTGTTCTTCGACGGCCGGTTGGCCGAGATCCTCGACCGGTTCGCCGGCTTCAAGATCGTCAGCGTCACCCTGGAACAGGCCTCGGGGTTCGCTGCGGTCCCGCTGGCCGAATGGGGCGAGGTGCTCGAGCAGGGGCCCGGGATGGCCCGCCTGAAGGTCCGGCGCGACTCGGTGATCCCGACCTGCAAGGTGCTCCTCGACCGGTTGCCGGTGAAGGACTTCGCCGTCGAGGAGGTTCCCATCGAGGAGGTCATCCGGCAGGTCTTCGAGGCCCGATGAGGCCGGGGTCGGGAAGTCAACCGCCAAGGGCGCGCACGAAACTTCCCTCGGGCGCCCCTTTCCAAGGCCGGGGGCTTGTTGTCCAATGCCTTGCCGCATGCAGTACAACGAACCGCCCAAGGGCATCCAGGAACTGATCCACAGCCTCGAAGAGGGGCAGGGTCGGGTATGGCTGCAGCGGTTCATCGTCCTGCTGCTGACCCTCATCGCCTTCGGGCTCTACCATGTCGACGGGGTCAGGAACTTCAGCACGGCCGAGGCCATGGACTTGGCCCAGCTCGGCCGGAGCCTGGCCGAGGGGCGTGGCTTCACCACCCAGGTGATCCGCCCCGTAAGCCTGCATCTCCAGAGCCCCCGGGCCGTCGCCCAGGGTGTGAATCCGCGCCTCCTCCTCACGGCCGCCCACCCCGACATCTCCCATCCCCCGGTCTATCCGCTGGCGCTCGGGGCGCTCTTCAAGGTGCTCCCGGATCGTTGGGTCTACGGCGTCGAGCCCGGGCCCCGGAGACGACCGCCGGCGGAGGTGGCGGTGGGATGCCTCAACTTCGTGGGATTTCTCGGGCTGGCCTTCCTGCTGTTCCGGGTCGGGAGGCGCTGGTTCGACCTTCCCATCGGCGTGATGGCGGTGATGATCTTCCTTGGTTCCAAGCTCAACTGGGATTTCGCCTTCTCCGGCCTGCCCACGGTCTGGCTTGGGGTCCTGTGCGTGGCCGTGGGCATGGTGGCCTTGCGGCTGGGGGACGCGTCCGACCCTGGGCCCGACGGGCGCCCTGCCACCACGGGATTCCCGCATGCCCGATGGTGCGCCCTGCTGGGCTTCCTGCTGGGGCTGGGCTTCCTGGTGTCCTACTCCTTCGGGTTCCTCGTCATCCCGTTGGCCGTGTGCGTGGGCTGGTGGGTCCCGGCGGCGTCCCGGGTGCGGGCCGTCGGCAGCCTGCTGCTGGTGTTCATGGTCCTTGCCGGCCCGTGGGTCGCCCGCAACCAGATCCGCAGCGGACTGCCCCTGGGCATCGCCACCCTGGCCCCGCTCTCGGGGACCCCGGCCTTCACCGACGACCGCCTAGAGCGGTCCCAGCAGCCCGACCTTGCGCGGGTCCGGCCGGCCGAGGTCCTCGCCAAGGTGCTGACCAACTCCCAGTTCATCCTGACCAACGACGTGCCCCGGATGTTCGGCAACTGGTTCGGGGCCTTCCTGCTGGTCGGCCTGCTGCTGCCCATGGGGGACCCCCGCATGAACCGGTTCCGCTGGCTGCTGCTGGCCTCCCTGCTCACCCTCGTGCCCGCCCAGGCACTGATCCAGACCCACCTGTCGGCCCAATCCCCCTTCCTCAACTCGGAGAACCTGCTGGCGTGGTTCGTCCCGCTGGCGTCGCTCTACGCGGCGGTGGTGTTCCGGTGGGCCCTCGACTCGTTCGACTTCCCTTTCCCGCTGGCGCGGTGGATGGCGACGGTCATCCCGGTGGCGCTCTGCCTGATGCCCTTCGTCGCCTCGCTGCTGCCGCCGCGACAACCGGTGATGGCCGCCCCTCCCTATTACCTCCCGGTGGTCCGCGAACTGCTGGGCTACCTGCCGCCGGGCGCGCTGGTCATGACCGACATGCCCGCGGCCGTCGCGTGGTATGGCCACCTGGACGCGATGCCGCTCACCCTGCGTGCCGGCCAGGATCCCAAGGAGGACTTCTACCAGATCCACGACTTCCAGCGGCCCTTCAACGGACTGCTGCTGACCCCGTTGACCTGCGACCAGTTGTGGCACTCCCGGTTGCTCAACGATCCGGACGCGGTGTGGGGGCGTTTCTACATGGATTACCTGCTCCGTCAGGGAAACATCCCGACGGGTTTCCCGCTGAAGTTCGCCTTCGGCGACCGCTACCCGGAGAACGGCTACCTGATGGTGGCCGACCGCCCCTACTGGCGGGCCGCCCGCAACTGACCGTGGAGAGTGGCCCGTGGTCGCCCGCGTCACCCTCGAGATCGCCCTCCGCAAGGAGTTCGACTACGCCATCCCGGAGGAGTTCGCCGGGCGGGTCGCCGTGGGGTCGCGGGTCAAGGTGCCCTTCGGGCATCGGCAGGTGCTTGGCGTGGTGACGGCGGTGGCCGAGTCCTCGCCCCAGACCGCCCTCAAGCCCATCCTGAACGTCATCGGCGCGCAGACGCTGGTGACCCCGCAGGTGCTGGAGCTGGCCCGGTGGATCGCCACCTACTACTGCTGCCCGGTGGAGACCGCCCTCAAGAGCGTGCTGCCCGAGGCCGTGCGCAAGGAAGAGGCCGGCTGGCGCGAGCGGCTGCACGTCCATGCCCTGACCCCGCCGGGCGAACCACCCCGGCTCACGCCCCGTCAGGAGGCCATCTGGCGCATCATCGAGGAGTGGCGCGAGATGCCGCTGCAGGAACTCCTGCGGCTGGGCGAGACCACGGCCGAGACCGTCCGCAAGCTCGAGGACAAGGGACTGGTCTGCATCGCGCCGAAGATCGACGAGCGCGATCCGTACGCCCGGGAGCTCATCGTCCCCACCACGCCGCTGGCGCTGAACGACGAGCAGACGGCGGCCCTGGGCTCCGTCGTCGCGGCCCACGACGGCCTGGTGCGTGGCGATCCGGCCAAGCCGTTCCTGCTCTTCGGGGTCACGGGCTCGGGCAAGA
>JBIKMQ010000117.1:0-6421 GCA_044359215.1 Candidatus Chromulinivoraceae bacterium | reverse complement strand
AACGTCCCGACCAATGCCGTGGCGCTGCGGGTGAAGACCCGCGGGGCCACCAACGACCTGGTCCTGAGTTCCCGCAACCGGTTGCCCGTCCCGACGCTCCAGACCTTCCAGTACCAGAGCGACCAGGCCGGGTCCGGCGACGAGGATCTCCTGCTGACCCCGGATTCCCAGCCGGCGCCCCTGGCCGGCGGCCGCTGGTACTTCGGCGTGGCCAGCGTGGGCTCAAGGACGACCCCGTACACCATCCTCGCCGATTACCGCTTCGGCGACGCCGTGTTCCAGACCCTCAATGACGGGCTGTGGTTCGACTCGCCGGCGACCAACGGTCCAAGGGACCTCGAGTTCATCTTCCGGAACCCGGGCAACGTGCCGGGGATCACCTTCGACCTCGAAGCCCTGACCGGCGAGGCCGACATGGAGGCGAGCCCCGACGAACCGGCCCCGTTGTCGCCGTTTTCGTTCGGCGATCCGAAGCCCGGCCTCGAGCCGGAGCGGGTGACCGTGCAGGCCGGTCGTGATCTCCCCTCGCTGGAACGCGACTGGTACGTCCGCGTCCGGATCCCGGCCGGCGGGCCGGTGGGCTTCCGGGTGCGTGCCACCCTGAACCGGCCGCCGGTCTGGACGCCCGTGGGGACGCGCCGGGTCAGCGAGGGATTGCGCCTGGGCTTCGCCCTGAAGGCCGTCGACCCGGATCCCTTTGGACAGACCGTCACCTTCGGCCTGGTCGACGGACCGGCAGGTCTCACCGTGACCACCAATGGCCTCGTGGCCTGGCTTCCCACCGAGGAGCAGGGACCGAGCACCAACGTGGTCAGCGTCTTTGCTAGCGACGGTCAGGCGGCATCCACCAACCAGTTCGAGATCATCGTCCTGGAGCGCAACCAGGCCCCGGTGTTCACCGACCCGGGGACCCGCAGGGTGACCGAGGGGTTGCTGCTGAATTTTGCGCTGAAGGCGGTCGACGGCGACCTGCCGGTGCAGCCGCTGGTCTTCCGGCTGGTCAGCGGCCCGGAGGGCCTGACCGTGTTCACCAACGGCCTGGTGTCGTGGCAACCCACCGAGGCGCAGGGACCGAGCACGAACCGCGTCCGGGTCAGCGTCAGCGACGGGTTGGTCACGGTGCCGCGTGAGTTCGACGTGGTGGTGCTGGAGTCCAACCGGCTTCCTTCCTGGGTGGGTCAGGTGTCCACGCGTCGGGTGACCGAGGGGTTGCTCCTGACATTCCCGCTGCGTGCCACGGACACGGACCTTCCCGCCCAGCGGTTGACCTACCGGCTGGCCAGCGGGCCCATCGGCATGGTCGTGACGACCAATGGCGTGCTGTCCTGGACGCCGACCGAGGCGCAGGGACCGAGCACGAACCGGGTGCGGGTCTCGGTGAGCGATGGCGTGGCCGGCATCTCCCAGGAGTTCGACGTGATCGTGACCGAGCGGAACCAGCCGCCGGTGTGGACCGATCCGGGCACCCGCCGGGTGAGCGAGGGGTTGTCGATGAGGTTCCAGTTGAGGGCCTCCGATGCCGACCTGCCGGCGCAGACGCTGGTCTTCCGCCTCGTGGCCGGGCCCGAGGGATTGGTGGTGTCGACCAACGGGGTGCTGTCCTGGTCCCCGACGGAGGCCCAGGGCCCGAGCACGAACCGGGTGGAGGTCGCCGTCAGCGATGGCGTCGTGTCCGTGTCCCAGGAGTTCCGCATCGTGGTCCTCCAGCCGGCATCCGTCGCCGTCCGCCTGACGCTGGAACCGGCGGCGGGCGGCGGGTTTGAACTCCGCTTCGGCGGTGCGTCCGGCGCCCGGTATGTCCTGCAGCAGTCCGCTTCACCGGGCGGGGTCTGGACCGCGGTCCCGCAGGTCCCGAACCCCATCACCGGTGCCGGTTCCGGCAGCGTGCAGACGATCCTTCTGCCGATCGGTTCGTCCACCAACCAGGTGCAGTTCTTCCGATTCGTCCAGCCCTAGGCCCCTGGCGCCAGGGCGCCGGTGGTGCGGGGGGCGTTCCTGGGCTGGTTGGTCCCGAACGGTTCAATGCCGGCCGCGCAGCCGGGCCAGGGCATTGGGCTTGAGGATGCCGTGGGGCGTGATGATGCCGGTGATCAACTCCGGTGGCGTGACGTCGAAGCCGGGGTTGCGGGCGGTGCTGCCCGGGTTGGCGATGCGCACGTAGGCCCGCCGCCCGGGCTTCCCGCCCCTGCCGGGCAGGGTGCCCCACGCGCCAAGCACCTCGTCGCCGGAGCGGTCCTCGATGGGGATCTCCCGCCCGGAGGCCAGCTCCCAGTCGATGGTCGAGAGCGGGATCGCCACGTAGAAGGGGATGCCGTGCCGGTGGGCGAGCACCGCCTTGGTGTAGGTGCCGATCTTGTTGGCGACCTCGCCGGTCCGGCCCAGGACGCGGTCGCTGCCCACGATCACCAGGTCGATTTCACCCCGGCTCATGAGGAAACCGGCCGCCGAGTCGGCGATCACCTGGTGCGACACCCCCTGCTGGGCCAGTTCCCAGGCGGTCAGTGAAGCCCCCTGGCAGCGGGGCCGGGTCTCGTCGCAATACACGTGGAAGTTCCGGCCGGCCGCATGGGCCGCGTAGATCGGGGCCGTGGCCGTGCCGATGTCCACGAAGGCCAGCCAGCCAGCGTTGCAGTGTGTCAGCACCCGCATGCCCTCCCGGATCAACGGCGCGCCGTGCTCGCCGATGGCCCGGCAGTGGGCGACATCTTCCTCGGCGAAGCGCGAGGCCGCCGCGAAGGCCAGGTCCTGGCGCTCCGCGACGCTCTCTCCCAGGGCCATCGAGGCGCGCACCGCGTCCATGGCGTTGACCGGGTCCACCGCCGTGGGTCGCGCGTGCTTCAGGGTCTGGTACACCGCCGCGACGTGCGCCTCGAAGCGGTCGAGGCGCGTGCCCCGGAACGCCCGGGCCCCCTGGGCCAATCCGTAGGCGGCGGTCGCGCCGATCGCCCCGGCTCCCCGGACGACCATGTCGGTGATGGCCTCGGCCGTCTGGCGGTGGTCACGGGTCCGGACGACCCGGAACTCATGCGGCAGGAGGCGTTGCTCGATGAGCACCACCTCGTTGGCGATCGGGTCGAATCCGACGGTGCGGTGGGGTCGGCTCTTGCCCCGGAGCGTGACGTTCATGCCTGGAGAGCCTATGCCAGATGGGCCTCGGGCCCAAGCCCCGAGCCCACCCCAGCCTGTCTCCGCCGTTTGGTTCTCGGGCCCGCCGGGAACCATGCCGTCGCGCCGACCCGTCGGAGCGGCGGGCCGTCAGGCCACCTTGGCCTTGAGCCTCTTGCCGGCGAATTCGGAACGCTTCAGCCGGGAGACGAAGGATGCGGCCCGGTCGCCGGGCACGTCCACGAAGGCGTGCCGGGCACGGAGATCGATCGGCCCAAGCGACGCCTCCGGTTCGCCGGTCGTCCCGAGGATGAAGGTCCGCAGGGATTCCGCCGTGGCCCCATGCTCCTCGCCGGCGCCGATCCACAGGCGCGTGGTGCCCACGGTGCCGGCCGGAGGTGGCGGCGACTTCGAATCCACGGCCAGCGCCTCATTGGCTCGGGGAGCCGGCGTCGGAGGCGTCGGTGTCGGGGGTGTCCGGTCGGTCGCGGCACGGGGTGACGCCTTCGCCGCGTCCGTGGGTGGTGGTGTCCCGACGGGTGTCGTCGGGCCGGGGGTCCCGATCGGCGAGGGCTCGGAGGCTGTCGGCGTGGTCTGGGTCGTCGGCGTGGGGGTCGACGGGATCACGGCATCGGTCCTGGGCACCGCCGGCGGCACGAAGGGGACGGCCGACGGCGGCTGCGTCTGGACGGGTCGCGGCAGGTCGTGCCGGGCCCGCTCGGTCCGGACCGGGGTCACCGGCTTCGGCTCGAAACGCCGGGGCTCCGGTCCGGCCGACCTTGCGGGTTCCGGGGTTCCGGTGCGGTGGACGGACTGCCCGGGCGGCTTCGCCGTGGGACGGCCTGCGCGTCCCGGTTCGGGGATGGTCCCGGGGGCGGAGACTGCGGTCGGGCCCGGCGGGGAGGGCGGCGCCGTCCTGGGTGGCCGGGCCGGCGCTGTGGGTGCCGGCAGGGTCGGTGCCGGCGCCGGCACCGGCGCAGCGGCCGGGGCCTGGGCTCCGGAAGGGAGCGTGCCGCCGGTCGCCGGGGGCGGCGAGGGCTTGGTCGGCTTGGTGACCTTGGTGGCCCCGGTCGGCTTCTGCGTCTTGGAGGCCTCCTCGCCCGGCTTGCCGATCAGGCGGTGGATGGCCGCGCTGGCCACGTCCAGCGAGTCGAAACCCTCCTCGAGCAGGGCCTCGATCACGTGATCGTAATGGCGGAAGTCGCCGGCCTGCAGCGTCTCGCGCAGACTCTTGAGGAACTGGTCGCGCCGGGCGTCCTCGATCTCGCCCAGGCTCGGGATCTCGCCCCGGCGCATCCGCTGCCGCGTGAACCGCTCGATGTCGCGGATCAGGAACACCTCCCGGCCGCTGGCGAAGGAGATGCCCATGCCGCTGCGACCGGCCCGCCCGGTGCGCCCGATGCGGTGCACGTAGTCCTCGGCGTCGTACGGCATGTCGAAGTTGAAGACCACCTGGATGTCGTCGACGTCGATGCCGCGGGCCGCCACGTCGGTGGCCACGAGGAAGCGCAGGCCGCCCGACCGAAACTTGCCCATCACCCGGTCCCGCGAGGCCTGGGGCATGCCGCCGTGGATGCAGTCGGCCGTGTAGCCCGCCCCGACCAGCGCCTCGGTCAGCTCGTCCACCACCCGCTGGGTGTTGGCGAAAATGATGCCCAGGGTGACGTCGTGCAGGTCGATCAGCCGGGTCAGGGCCTCGAACTTCCAGCGCCGGTCCACCTCGAAATACACCTGCTCGATGGTGGGCACCGTCAGCGCCTTGGCCTCGATGCGGACGCGCACCGGTTGCCGGGTGTAGCGGGCGATGAGCTCCTCGATGGGACGCGGCACGGTGGCCGAGAACATCACCGTCTGGCGCTCCTGCGGCGTGGAGGAGAGGATCTTCTCGATGTCGTCGCGGAAGCCCATGTTCAGCATCTCGTCCGCCTCGTCGAGGATGACCGTGCGGATGCCGCCCAGCTGGAGGGTCTTGCGGTCGATGTGGTCGATGATGCGACCGGGCGTGCCGATGATCACGTTGGCCCCCGCGCGCAGCCCGGCGAACTGGCGCTCGTAGCTCTGCCCGCCGTAGATCGGCAGCGGTTTCACCCCGCGCTTGAAGAAGGCCAGCTTGTGCACCTCCTCGCTGACCTGGATGGCCAGTTCGCGGGTGGGGCACAGGATGAGCACCTGAGGGCCGGGGGCCTGGGGGTCCATCCGTTCGATGGCCGGGATGGCGAAGGCGGCGGTCTTGCCCGAGCCCGTCTGGGATTGTCCCACGATGTCCCGGCCGGTCATCAGCACCGGGATGGCCTCGGCCTGGATCGGGGAGGCCTGTTCGAATCCCAGGCGCTGGACGGCCTGGAGGATCTCGTTCGACAGGCCAAGTTCAGAAAACAGCTTCGTGCTCATTCGCAGGAGCGGAGCCTAGCAGAGCCCGCCGCCGCACCGCGAAGCATTTCGCGCCCGGAGACGGCCATGAGGCCGCGGGTCCTCGGCGGGTCAGAGCCGGGGCGGTGCCGGCAGGACGGGTGCCGTCCCGGGGATGACCCCACGCGTCTGAAGCGTCCGACGCCAGAGTTGGCCGTCGGCCAGCAGGTACAGCTCGTTTCGCGCGGTTCCGCCAAAGGCCAGCCCTCCGACGGTGGCGATGGGCCGGGGCGGTTGGATGATCCCGTTCACGCGACCGGCCTGGTCGAAGACCTGAACTCCCATCGGGGTGGCTGCGTAGAGGCGGCCCGCCGTGTCGACGCACAGGCCGCCCACGCCGGAGCCGGTGGCATCATCGGGCAGGTGGAGGTGGAAGTAGGGCTGTTCCAGGGTGGGCACGCCGTCGCCGCCGACCTGGAAGCTGCTGATGAGCTGGCGCCGGCGATCGGCCACGTACAGGAGGGTCTGGTCGGGTGAGAGGCACAGGGCCGACGGTGCCTCGAACCCGGTGAGCGGAATGCGCCGGGCGCCTCCGGTGGGCTGCCGATGCGACAATCCGCGGCCCGTCGATTCCAGCCGGTAGGCGTGCCCGTCGGCACGGGTGGTCCACGCGGTCGCCGCACCCGCGGAGGCGCGTTTCAGGCGGCGCCCCTCGTCGCCCGACTTCGGGATGGCCTGTGCGCCCTCCAGGCGGAGGAATCCCCGCCCGGTCTCCGCGAAGACCGACCCGTCGGCGCCGGACCACAACGTCCGCACCGGTCCCGCCGAAGGTACCGGCACCGGTGCCCACGCCTGGCCGGCGGCCAGCACCTCCCGCACCAGGGGTTGTCGTGAACCTTGGCCCGTCGCCACGGGCCTCGGGTATTCCTTCCAGAGCCACCGCAGCGCGTCGGGGAAGATGCTTCCG
>JBIKMQ010000116.1:0-6435 GCA_044359215.1 Candidatus Chromulinivoraceae bacterium | reverse complement strand
ATGAAGTTGTCGCGGTCGCAGGCGCGTTCCACCGCGTCGTACGGCTGGCCGGTGTGCTTGGCCAGGATGGTGTTGAGGCGCTCCTTGAGCTTGAGCATGTACTTGACGCGGATCTCCACGTCGCTGGCCTGGCCTTCGGCGCCTCCGAGCACCTGGTGGATCATGATGTTGGCGTTGGGCAGGGCGAAGCGCTTGCCCTTGGTGCCGCCGGCCAAGAGCACGGCACCCATGCTCGCCGCCTGGCCGACGCAGTAGGTGTTCACGTCGCAGGTGAGCCATTGCATGGTGTCGTAGATGGCCAGGCCGGCGGTGACGCTGCCCCCGGGCGAGTTGATGTAGAAGTGGATGTCCTTCTTGGGATCGGTCATCTGCAGGAAGAGGAACTGCGCCACGATGACGTTGGCGACCATGTCGTCGACCGGTGTCCCCAGGAAGATGATCCGGTCCACCAGCAGGCGGCTGTAGAGATCGTAGCCCTTCTCGCCGCGGCCGGTCTGCTCGATGACGTAGGGGATGTTGACGAAGTTGCGCATGGTCGTTTTTTCCGTGTCGGAGGCTAGGTTCGACCCGGGAGAGCGTCAAGGAACCGGGGTTTTTGAGGAGGTTCGCCGCCTTGGTCGAACCCCTGGCACCGCATCGGATCGCCTCACGCGGCGGCTTTGTCATCGACCATGCCGATCCCCAGGCCGCATCCTCTGGGCGTCGGGAGGGCGCGGCGACCCGGCCCTTGAGGACGATCCAAGCGCCGTCCTGCCGCCGATCCGTGGCCCCGGCGATCGCCCGTGTCCCATACCGAGCCCCAACCCCTCCGACTGCGGCATGCCTACGGCTTTGCCGTGTTCAACGCGCTGTCCTTCCAGGTGATCCTGGGCGGGCCCATGGTGCTTTACGCCAAATCGCTCGACGCCAGTGCCACGGTGCTGGGGGTGGTCGCGGGCATGATGCCGCTCCTGACCATCAGCCAGATCCCCGCCGCGGCCTACCTGGACCGGATCGGGTACAAGCGCTTCGTGGTGACGGGATGGACCGCACGGATCGTCTTCGCCTTCCTGATGGCGCTCATGCCGTTGGCCGGCCCGTGGCTTGGTCCGGGTGCCCGGTTGGGCCTGCTGCTGGGCCTGCTCTTCGGCTTCAACCTCTGCCGGGGGGTCGCCAGCAGCGCCTGGCTGCCGTGGATCACCGGTCTGGTGCCCCTCGAGGCCCGGGGACGCTATCTCGCCGGCGACCAAGCCGCCTCCAACGGCGCCAGCCTGGTGTGTTTCCTGGTGGTGGCCACGCTGCTGGGGGCCGGTGGCCTGTTGCCCTCGCCGGCGAAGCCCTGGCAGTTCGCGCTGGCCTTCACCTTCAGCGGGATGATGGGGGTGGCCAGCCTGTGGTTCCTGCGCCGGATGCCCGACACGCCGGTGCCTCCCCATGAGCGCTCGGGCACGGGGCCGGTGCCGTGGGCGGCCATTGCCGCGTACCGGCCGTTCCGGCGCCTGCTCGAGCTGAACGCCGTCTGGTCGCTGGCTTACGGCGGGCTCACCACCTTCGTCGTCGCCTTCCTCAAGGGCGGCAGCGGCCTGCCCGACGGGGCCATCCTGCTGCTCATGGCCGTGCAGTTCGTCGGTGGCCTGGGGGCCTATGGCTTCGGGGGCCGCCGCCTCGACCTCCACGGCAGCAAGCCCACCCTGGGGTTCCTGATGCTGGCCGGGTGTCTGGTCGCGGGCGGATGGTTCCTGCTGGCCGCCGGGGTCTGGGCGCCGCGCACCGCGCTGGTGCTGGCCTGCATCGTCCCCCTGGGGCTGCTCAACGCCCTGCATTCCGCGGCCAACAACCGCCTGGCGATGGCCATCGTGCCCCGCATGGGTCGCAACCACTTCTTCGCCCTGTTCATGGTGGTCTGGCAGGTCACCCTGGGGCTCTCGCCGGTGTTGTGGGGCCTGGTCATCGATGGCGTGGGCGGCTTCCAGGGCCGATGGCTGGGCCTCGAGTGGAACCGCTTCAGCCTCTTCTTCGCCCTGGTGGCCGTGAGCTTCCTGGCGGCGTTCCGGGTCAGCCAACGGCTCGAGGAGCCCCAGGCCGCGCCCGTGGAGACCCTGCTGCGTGATCTTTTTGTCCAGGAGCCCCGGCGCTTGTTCACCCGGGCGCTGGGCAGGAACGCCTGAACCCTGTTTCCATCGGCCCTGCCGGCGGAGCGGCAAGACCCGGCGGGATCACCCGGCAGGGTTTGCCTGTGCTGGGCCTCCTGACGGTTCAAACCGGGGGAAAACCGCCATTCCATCGCTTGGCATTCCCGGTGCTTCGCCATGACCTGCTGACATCATGAACCGCACCTTCACCAACGACCCGCTGTGGATCTCCCTCGTCGAACAGTTCCGTGAGGCCTGCGTCCTGCGACGCAACGGCCGTCTCGAGGAATCGGAGCAACTGCTCCAGACGGAGATCCCGAACAAGATCGCCGCCTGGTCCAAGCAGGCCCTGCCGGTGGGCATCGACCGCCGCAACGCCCTCGAGACCATGTTCCAGGACGAGCAGCGCCGCGTGGAGGAGGCCTTCTTCGTGCAGAAGCTGGTGACCACCCAGATCGAGGAGCAACTGCTGCCCAAGCTGTGCTTCATGATCGCCGAGGAGTTGCGCGATGTCGTGCGCTCGGAGGCCCGCGCCGGTCGCGGCGGCTTCGACGACGGCTTCATGCGCCGCATGACCCAGTCGCCCGCGCGCCCGAGGGTCCAGTTCGACGAGCCCGCCCTCGACAACGAGCCGCATCTCCAGGCGGCCTGAGCCGTCGAGCGGGGACGGGCCGGGACCACGATGTCCCCCAAGGTCCCTTCCCGAGGCCCCTCACCGCAGTCCCTCCCGGAACGCCCCTGCCCAAGGGACCCTCCCTCCTGGAGCACCCTGCCCTGAACTTCGCCGTCTGAACTTCGCGGCCTCGGCCGAGCGCTTCCCACACCGGTCCGCCGGCCGTCGTGGTGGCCATTCACCTTCAGTCCACCGTGTCCATCTGGGCGCCGGGACAGAACTCGGTCGAGGCCATGCGCCGGCGGCTGCCGGTCACGCGAGTCTCGTTCACCGGGTTGGGCCGCAGCATGCGTTTTTGCCGCTCGCGGTCGCCGGCCCCCCTCACCACCGGGATGGGCTTGCCGGTGTTGATGTCGAGGCCGGTCACATACATCGCGGCCGACCCGGTCATGGGCAGCGGGATGAAATCCTGCACCTGCTGCAGGTTCCACTTCTCCTCCTTGAGGAACTGCTCCACCGCCCCCATCTCCTTCTCGGTGCAACCGGGGAAGCTGGAGATGAAATAGGGCACGAGGTACTGTTCCTTGCCGGCCTCTTCGCTCAGGTCGAAGAACTTCTCCATGAAGGCCGGGAAGTCGCCGGCCGGCTTGCGCATGCGGCGCAGCACGTCGGGGTTCATGTGCTCGGGCGCCACCTTCATGTGGCCGGAGACGTGGTTCTGGACCAGTTCCTTCATGTACTCGGGCGTCCGCAGCGCGACGTCCATGCGGATGCCCGACTGCACGAAAACGTGCTTCACCCCGGGCTGGGTGCGGGAGCCCTTGAGCAGGTCGAGGCCGGCCTTCTCGTTGATCTCGAAGACCGGGCAGATCGTCGGCCAGAGGCAGCTGGGCCGGTGGCACTTCTTGCATTCCTCGGCGTGGCCGTTGCGGGCCCCGTAGAGGTTGGCCGTGGGGCCGCCCAGGTCGGACACCGTGCCCCGGAAGGTGGGCGAGGACGAGAGCTTGCGGATCTCCTTGAGCACCGAGTCGATGCTGCGACTGGAGAGGAACTTGCCCTGATGGAACCCCAGGCCGCAGAAGGTGCATCCGCCGGGGCAACCCCGCGACACGATGATCGAGTCCTTGATCGTGGCGAAGCCCGGCACGGGCTCGGTGTAGCTCGGATGCGACGCCCGCATGAAGGGCAGCTCGTAGAGGGCGTCGAGGTCCGGCCCGTCGATGGGGAAAGCCGGGGGCTCCTGCAACAGCGCCCGATTGCCGTGCATCTGCACCAACCGCCGGCCGCTGTGGGGCGTCTGCTGGGCCTCGACCACCTTGGTCAGGCGCATCAGGTGGGTCTTGTCGGCCTGCAGGTCTTCCCACGACGGCAGGATGAGGCAGTCGGACAGGTCGGCCTCGGCCGTGGCCTTGCCGCCCAGGAAGAGCGCGGTACCGCGGATACCGGAGAAGTCGCGGTTGCCGGCCCGCAATCGGGCGACGATCTCGCGAACCGCCGACTCGCCCATGCCATAGACCAGCACATCGGCCTTGGCGTCGGCCATGATCGAGGGCTTGAGCTTGTCTTCCCAGTAATCGTAGTGGGCCACCCGGCGCATGGAGGCCTCCATGCCACCCAGCACGACCGGCACCCCGGGGAAGGCCCGGCGGGCCATCTGGGAATACACCACCGCGGCGTGGTTCGGGCGGCGGCCCGGGACTCCGCCGGCGCTGTACACGTCGTCCTTCCGGCGATGCCGGGCGGCCGTGTAGTTCGACAGCATCGAGTCGAGGTTGCCCGCCGTGACCCCCACGAACAATCGGGGCGCGCCCATGCCTTGGATCGACTGGATATCCTTCCAATCGGGCTGGGCGATGATGCCGACACGCAGCCCCATGTGTTCCAGCACCCGGCCGATCATGGCCGAGCCGAAGGACGGATGGTCGACATACGCATCCCCGGTGAGGATGAGCACGTCCAGATCGGACCAACCCTTGGCGGTCATTTCCGCACGGGTCATCGGCAGGAATCCGTTGTCGGAAGCCTGCTTGCCGGTCGCCTTGGCGGGAGTCACAGCCATATCGGGAGCATGCAACCTCAACTCCGCCCGGATGGCAATGAATAGAAGACTGATTTAGTCTGATTACCCCGTCGACACGGTCGGGAAGGAAACGACGGGGCTTGTCGTTACTGGAAGAACCCGCGGATGGCGGCGATCACCCGGTCGACCTGATCGTCGGTGAGCTCGGGGTACATCGGCAGGGGCTGGATGCGCCGGCTGATCGCCTCGGCCACCGGATGATCCCCGGGCTGACCGCCTTGGTCGGCGTAGCAGCGCTGAAGGTGCAGCGGCACCGGGTAGTAGATGAGCGTGGGGATGCCGGCTGCCTCGAGGTGCTTTTGAAGGGCATCCCGCTGGTCGGTCAAGAGCGCGTACACATGCCAGACATGGGTGTTGCCCGGCGCGACGACCGGCAATTCGACCGGCAATCCGGCGAGGCCGGCCGAATAGCGCGCGGCGATCTCGGCCCGGCGCCGGTTCCAGCGGGCCAGGTGCGGAAGCTTCACGCGGAGGATGGCCGCCTGGAGTTCGTCGAGCCGCGAATTGAACCCGTGGAGGTCGTGGTAGTAGCGCTTCTCGATGCCGTGGACCCGGAGCATGCGCAGCTTCTTGGCCAGGGCGGGATCCTGGGTGAGGCACATGCCGCCGTCGCCGTCGGCCCCGAGGTTCTTGGTCGGATAGAAGCTGAGGCAGCCGATCCGGCCGATACCCGCCAGTCCGCGGCCCTGCCAGGTGGCCCCGATGGCCTGGGCGCAGTCTTCCACCAGCGACAAGCCATGGCGTTCACACAAGGGCAGCAGGTCTCCGAGCGGAGCGGCCTGACCGAACAGGTGGACCGGCAGCAGGGCCTTGGTGCGCGAGGTGATGCGCCGGGCCACGTCGGCGGCATCGAGGGTGAAGGTGCGCGGATCGATGTCGGCGAAGACCACCTTGGCGCCCAGTTGATGGATGCTCTCGGCCGGGGCGATGTAGGTGAACGGGCTGGTGATGACCTCGTCGCCGGGACCGATGTCGAGGGCCTTGAGGGCCAGGGTCAGCGCATCGGAACCGGAATTGACCCCGATGCCATGGGCCGCGCCGCAGAAGGCCGCGACCTCCTGCTCGAGGGCCGCGACATTCGGGCCCAGGATGAAATGGCCGCCATCGATGACCGCGGTGACGGCGCGCAGCAACTCCTCGCGCAGCGGGGCGGTCTGCGCACCGGGATTCAGGAAGGCGATGGTGGGGGGCATCGGAGGGAGATCGACTCGGGGGGGCCGGTGGGTTCGTCGGAGACGGCCCCTTCTCAGAAGTAGCCGGCCTTCTTGCGGTCCTCCATGGCCGCCTCGCTGGCCTTGTCGTCGGCGCGGGTGCCCCGCTCGGTGACGCGGGCCGCGGCCACCTCGGCGATGATGTCGTCCACCGAGTCGGCGGGGCTCTCGATCATGCCCGTGCTGATCATGTCGGCGATGGTCCGCACCCGGACGACCAGCGACTTCACCGGCTCGGTGGGCTTGGGACGTCCGCCCTCGTAGGGATCGGGCCGCGACGAGTCGGTGTGCGGCGGCGGCACGGGCAGCCACTGCCCGCCCCGGCGGAAGCAGTCGCGCCGGTGGCTGAAGTAGATGTTGGGAACCTCGAGGCGCTCCTGGCGGATGTATTCCCACACGTCCATCTCGGTCCAGTTCGAG
>JBIKMQ010000115.1:0-6438 GCA_044359215.1 Candidatus Chromulinivoraceae bacterium | reverse complement strand
GTTGATCTTCACCAGGAAGTTGCGGCCGATGATCATCGGCTCGTTCTCCGGGTGGTTGATGTTGACCGGGATGATCGCCCGGCCGGCGGCCACCTCGCTGCGCACGAACTCCGGCGTGATCTCGGCCGGGATGCGCTGGGGAAACCTGCGGAAGACCGACGGCGCATAGGGACTGTCCGGGGCCTGGCTGGAGCCGGCGTGCTGCTTGCCCAGGTCGTTGCGCACGGAATCGTTCGCCAGGTCCATCAGGCGCGCCCGCCCCAGGTTCTCGCGGATGGCGATGAACTCCATCTCAGGCGTGATGACACCGGCCCGCGCGTAGGCCAGCTGGGTGACGGCCTTCCCGGGCTTGGACCGGAGCGTGCGCCGGCGGCTGGCGGTCAGACCGGGGAATTCCACCAGACGGTTCCGCTCGGCCTTGCTGGCGTACTCGGCGTGCTTGCCGGAGAGGTAGCCATTGTCCTGGGGCTTGACCTCGCGGCCATCGTATTCCTCGACATCGCCCCGGGCCCGGATCCACGACGCCCGCAACGCGGGCAGGCCCTCCTCCGGCCTCCCGATGAACCCGGGGTCGCCCCAGGGTCCGGAGCAATCGTACACGCGGACGGGCGGATTTTCCTCCCGTGTGCCCCGCACCGTCTGGGTCGGGGACTGGGAAATCTCGCGGAATGGAACCCGGATCGCGGGGTGCAACCGGCCCTCGACGTAGACGCGGGTGGAGTTGGGCAACTGGTCGCGGCTGTGGGGTTCGAACGATGTCTTGGGATCGGCGATCATGGCGGGGGGTTTCCTTGGAGAAAACGGGGTCAAACGCGGTCGGGAAGGTGGGCGTCGGTACTGCGGCGGCCGGGTTGGAAGGATCGGATGGGTTTGGATGGCATCGGAGTCGCGCGCGCTCCCCGGGGGACTCCCCCCGGAGGGAAAGGCCGACCGGCGGGATGGCCCTGATCCGGAGGCAGGGGAAGGGAGGGTTGTCCCTTCGCCGGCATGATCCGGATCAGGTTCCACGGGTCGGAGGCTGCAAACGCCCCCCTCTCAGCCGCAGCACCAGCGGCTCCCCGAACGCCGCCCCAACTATGGGGCCGCGGGAGGTTTGCGCCAAAAGGAAAGTGCTCATGGCGGCTTTCCGCCTCCGGCGACTCCTCGGCCAACTCCGGAGCCGCGCCGAGGTCAGGTCAGGTCGCCGGCACGAAACGCTGGCCCAGGAGGCACAGGAGGAACAGGCCCCCATGGATGAGCAACTCGGAGGGATCCGGTGAACGGGTCAGCAGGTCCACCCAGCAAATCCCAGCCAGGAGGCCGGCCACAGTCCGTCCATGATGCGGTTGATTCCTTCCGACCGTGTGGCTCAGGCACCAGACCCCCCAGGCCAGGAACAGCCCTGCAGCCACCAGCACGCCGGCTGTGGGCTGGTCGCCATGGACCAACACGGCCAGGACCACCGGCAACGTCAGGAAGGCCAAGGGCCAGTAGGCCATCGGGCCCCGGCGACTTTCCCGTCGGGCGATGTAGCTCAAGCCGACGATCCAGCCCGAGAGGGCCAGGGCCGCCCACATCGCCTCGCCGGTGACTCCCCGCTCCCCGGAGGCGGCGACGGCCAGGATGAGCAGGAAGCGGCACGCGGCCATGAGCAAGGGTGAGAGCGTCGTCCGCTTGTGGACCGCATCATAGAGGACCACGGCACCGGCCAGTGCCGCCGACAGCACCGCCGGCATGGGTCCATGAACCGCCAGTCCCAGGAATCCGATGGCCAGAAGCCACCATCCCACCTGCCAGACCCGCGCCTCCGGCAGGATGCCGGCCGGAATGGGCCGCTCCTTGCGGAACCTCCGGTCGAACTCGGCATCGAAGGCGTCATTGAGGACCATGCCGCCGGTGTACAGGAGGCTCGCCGCGATGAGGACAACCGCCATGCGCCCGGTTTCCAGGCCACCTCCCAAGGCTCCGGCCGCCAGGACATTGGACCAGACCGTCGGCAGGTTGGATGCGCGTGCCAACACCAACCACGACCGCCAGACTGGATGGTCCCCCCTCACGTTGTCGTCCTCGGCTGGTGGTCTGGTGGTGGCTGCGTGGTTCAATCGAGGGTCCGGATCTTCACACCATCCACGATGCGCTCCCCGGAGGCCATGTTGGTGACCACCACCACCGTGTTGCCCCGGCGCAATGCCCCGTCCTTCAACAATTGGGCAACCGCGGAATCCACGGTTCGCTCCGGATGCTCAACGTCGAAGTCGACCACCCTCGGGACAACCCCACGGAGCAAGGCCAGGCCGTCGGCGGCAGGCCACCGGTCGGTGAAGGCATGGATGACCGAGTGCTTCGGCCGCATCCAGGATGCGAATCGGGCCATGTGGCCTCGACGCGTGAAGATGAGGATCGCCTCGGCCTTCAGGTCGTCGGCCAGCGAGACCGCGCTGCGCACCAGCTTCTGGCGGGGTGAGGTGAGTTCCGCGTGTTCCTGGTAGTTGGCTCCTCCGCTGCGCTCGATGCGCCGGGCGATGGTGTCCATGACCTCGATGCAGGCCAGGGGGTGTTTTCCAACGGTGGTCTCGCCACTGAGCATGATGGCGTCGGCCTGCTCGAACACGGCGTTGGCCACATCGGTAATCTCCGCCCGGGTCGGCAGCGGGCTCTGGATCATGCTCTCCAACATGTGCGTCGCCACGATCACCGGCCGACCGAGTTTCTGGCAGGTCTTGACGATGCGCCGCTGGATGATGGGCAGCTCCTCGTAGGGGCATTCGATGCCCAGATCTCCCCGGGCCACCATGATGACGTCGGCCTCGCGGGCGATGGCCTCGAAATGGTTGACGGCGAACTGGTGCTCGATCTTGGCGACGATCTGCGGCTGATGGGCCGAGGGTTGCTGGCGCAGGAAGGACCTCAGGTCCTCGATGTCCTTGGGATCCCTCACGAAGCTCAACGCCACGTAGTCGACCCCCAACTCGAGCCCCAGGAGGATGTCCTCCTTGTCCTTGTCGGTCAGCGCCGGCAGCGACACATGCACACCCGGCAGGTTGATGTGGCGGCGACTGCCGATCGTTCCGTCGGTGAGCACCTCGCACTCCACGGTGTCCGCCGTCTTGCCGACGATGCGCATCTTCATCTCGCCATTGTCGACGATGAGCGTGTCGCCGGTTCGCACGTCCTCGACGAACCCCGCATAGCCGACGCTCGTCCATTTGCCGGCTTCCGGTGCCCGGCCCCGCACGGTGAAGGTGAATTTCTCCCCGACCGCCACCGGGATCTTGGCGGCGACGTCTCCGGTGCGGATGGACGGCCCCTGGGTGTCGAGCAGGATGCCGACGGCCCGACGGTGCCTCTGCGCGAGGGTCCGGATGTCGCCCACGATTCGCCGCACCCAATCCGGGCGGGCATGGCTCATGTTCAGCCGAAGCACGTTGACCCCGCTGAGGATCAGCCGTTCAAGCATCTCGGCCGACTCGGTGGCCGGGCCCAGGGTCGCGACGATCTTGGTTTTTCGGAAATCGTGGAGGCTCATTGGCATGGTTGGACGGGCCGGCACACAGCATCACCCCTCAGGCTCCCGGGTCAACGGCGCTTGGCAAATCGCTGGCGATTCCGGAAGCTGGAAGGGCGTCATTCATGTCCGACCTCTATCCGCCATTGCTGGAAGCCACCATCGCGCACCTGGAGGCGCTCCGGGACCGGGGCGTTGTCTGGGTGCCGGTGCACCGGGAGACGCTGATGAGCCTCTCCCGATCCCCGGCCCGGCCGGCATCGGCGACTCCTCCGACGACCCGGGCGGTGACTCGGCCTCCGGCCTCGGCGGAGCCTCCTTCCAGTCCTCGGCGCGGACCCGAGGTCCCGGAGGCTTCACCACCGGTCTCGCCGCCCCCGTTGGTGCCCTCGTCAGGGGCCTTGTCGCGGTGGTCGCGCGCCATTTCTTCGCCTCCTGCCGCCTCCTCGGCAAGCCGTTCCCCGTTGCCTCCTCCCTTGGCCACCGAAGCGCGCCTGGCGGCTATCGAGGAGCTTCGCTCCCTAATCCTCGCCTGCTCTCGATGCCCCCACCTGGTCGGCTCGCGTCATTCCGTGGTGGTTGGCGTCGGTGATCCCTCGGCCAAAATCCTGTTTGTCGGCGAGGCACCCGGGGCCGACGAGGATCTGCAGGGTGAGCCGTTCGTCGGCAAGGCCGGAGAGCTCCTCACCAAGATCATCACGGCCATGGGCCTGTCCCGGGACTCGGTGTTCATCGCCAACATCCTCAAATGTCGTCCGGACACCCCGGGGCTAGCCTCGGGAAACCGCAAACCCAGACCCGAGGAAATGGCCACCTGCCTGCCCTGGCTGGAACGACAGATCGACCTGGTCCAGCCCAGGGTGCTGGTTGCCTTGGGCGCCACCGCGGTCGAGGGGCTTCTCGGCAAGGGCCTGGCAGGGATCACCCAGTTGCGCGGGTCCTGGCAGGAACACCGCGGCATCCCGGTCATGCCGACCTACCATCCGGCCTACCTGCTGAGGAATCAGGCCCTCTCGGAAAAACGCAAGGTCTGGGAGGACATGCTCCAGGTCCTCGACAGGGCTGGTTATCCTATCTCCGCCAAGCAACGGGGATTCTTCCTCAGCCGCGAGTGACGGCAGGAATCGAGGTTGGCCGATCTGCCGCCGCCCGACCCCTACGCAACCTGTCGGCGGTGGCGTCCACCCATTGCCAATCCTTCGACGTCAGCCGGGCCTGTTCCTCGGTCCGAAGCCTCAAGGTGACGGTGTTCCAACGGATGTCGATCTGGGGGTGGTGGTTCCACCGCTCGGCCTCCCGAGCCACCCGGCCCACCCACCGCATCGCCGCCCGGAAATCGGCAAAGCGCTCGGTCCGAACCAACCAACCCCCCCGCCGTTTCCAGGGGGAACCCGGAGGCAATCGGGTGGGCGATTTCGACGACATCGGCCGGCCCAGCCTACCGGCAGATCCGGACGGCTCAAGGGCTCTGTCGGAAAGTTCTTCGCAGTCAGTTGGGGACAACCCCCCGATGACGGTCCAAAAGAACCCGAACAACCCCCTGACTCCAGTTCAGGCCGGGTTGTTCCCAAAATCATTCACCGTCGCGCCCTCGAGTCGGGGGCCGTCGATGCTGGGGTTCCCTGTGGTTGTGCGTGTTGTTCACGGCGGTTACTAAGGACTTTCTCTTTGAAGATTCTCCATGAATAGTAAGGGCGACATGAAGCTCACGATCGCCAAGGATCAGTTGCTGGTGGGTCTGCAGGCCGTCCAGAACATCGTGGGGTCCCGATCGACCCTCCCCATCCTGTCGAATGTGCTCCTCGAGGCCGGGGATCGACGCCTGTCCCTGACGGCCACGGACCTGGATGTCACCATCACGTGCTCGGTCGCGGCCACGGTCGAGACCCAAGGACGGGCCACCCTCCCGGTCAAGAAGCTGGTGGACATCACCCGGGAGTTGACGGCCACGGACATCGAGATCGACGTCGATGACAAGTCCGTCGCCGCCATCCGCTCCGGGAGCGCCTTCTTCAAGGTCAACGGGTTGGCGGCCGAGGAATTCCCTCCGTTGCCGGTTTTCGCCCAAAACCGCACCGTTTCCATTCCCCAGGACAAGCTCAAGGGGATGCTGCGCAAGACGAGCTTCGCCGTCTCGACCGACGAGAGCCGCTTCGTGCTCAATGGCATCTACTTCAGCCTGAAGGACAACAAGCTGATCCTGGTGGCGACGGACGGTCGCCGGCTGGCCCTGTGCGAGGAGGAGCTCGAGGTGTCGCCGGACAATCAGGCCGACTTCATCCTCCCGACCAAGGCCATCAATGAGCTGACGCGCCTGCTTCAGGGCGGTGGCACCGTGGAGGTGAAGTTCACGGAGAATCAGGCGTCCTTTTCCACCGTTCCGGCCGTTGAGGGGGGTGTCTCGGCCATCCTGGTCACCAAGCTGGTCGATGGGGTCTATCCCAACTATCGGCAGGTCATCCCGGCGGAACCCTTGGAGCGCGTGCCGCTCAACCGGGAAGAGTTTCTCAAGGCGCTGCGGCTGGCCGAGATCATGACCACCGACAAGC
This sequence comes from Candidatus Chromulinivoraceae bacterium, assembly GCA_044359215.1. GTDB lineage: Bacteria > Verrucomicrobiota > Verrucomicrobiia > Limisphaerales > UBA9464 > SXXZ01. The sequence goes on along the minus strand of JBIKMQ010000115.1, from coordinate 405 downwards.
AGAACTCGGTGAAGCTGACCTTCAGCCGCAACCAGCTGGCGATCACCGCCAACGCGCCGGAGGTTGGAGAGGCACGGCAGACGGTGGCCATCAAGTACCAGGGGAAGGATTTCGCCATCGCGTTCAATCCGGGCTATCTCATGGATCCGTTGAAGGCGCTGGACTGTGACGAGGTGTTCTTCGAACTGATCGACGAGCTGAGCCCCGGCGTGGTCAAGACGCAGGAGCCGTTCCTGTACGTCATCATGCCGATGCGGATGAGTTGAGCCGGTCGAAGGACCGAGGCGCGCTGTCTGCACCGAAGGTTTTGAGGCGTCGAGGGCCCGCGGAGCCACGGCCTTCTGGCGACGCGGGCACGGAAGAGTTCCTCCATCCAGGTCCCTTCGGCCGAACACCTTGCCCAAC
>JBIKMQ010000276.1:0-4262 GCA_044359215.1 Candidatus Chromulinivoraceae bacterium | reverse complement strand
GCTCGGTCGTCGAGTTGGCCGGGTTCGCCGGTGAACTCTCGACCGGTACCAGCCAGTCGGTCCGCCTGCGCCTGACCACCAACGAGGTGGCCTCCGGCGGGGCCTTCCACTTCACGCTCGTCTGGACCGACCCGCCCGGCAACCCGGCCGCGGGGGTCAAGCTGGTCAACGACCTGGACCTGATCGTCTCGAACGTCCTCACCGGCGAAATCTTCGTCGGCAACGACCTGGCACGGACCGGATACACCGCTCCGCGGCCCGGGACCAACGCCGTCGAGGTGGTCGAGGAGGGGGTCACCAATTCCGTCTTCGACACGGTCAACAACGTCGAGCGCGTGGTGCTCGAGCCGCCCCTGTCGAACGAGTACATCGTCCACGTGGTCGCACGCCGGGTGAACGTCAACGCCCTCGCGGCGCGCGAGGCGCAGAACCTCCTCAACCGCCCCGGCATCGTCCAAGACTTCGTGGTGGCACTGTCGTCCGATGCGGCCAGCGGGGATGCCATCGTCGCCACGGCCGAGTCGCTCGGCTCGGCCACCGCCTTCGGTCCCGTGCAACGGCCTCCGCTGTCCGTGGTGGCGACCAACGGCATCCCGGTGCCGGCATCCAGGGTCGGTGCCCAATCGCCGCTGATCGGCGGGGCCGCCGGACAGCCGGCGCAGTGGCACTTCTTCGTCTTCACCAACCTCTTCAACCCCGAGGCGGCCGCGGCCACCGGCCTGACCAACGGCCAGTACGTCGAGTTCGTGATCGCTTCGGCCGCCAACCTGGCGCGTCCGCGCGGACCCGGTGTCTCGGGTGCCGGCACCCGCCTGCGGGAGCGCGTGCTGGGGCCCGACCTCGACCTCTACATGTCCACCGATCCGGGCCTGACCAACCTGCAGGCCGACGTGCTCGCCTCGGCTTATCGGTCCACCCTCCAGGGTTCTGACGAGCGCATCGAGATCACCAACGCCCCGGCCAACGGCGAGGTCTACTACATCGCCGTCAAGGCCGAGGACCAGCAGGCCGGCGAATTCGAGTTGGTGGTGCGGAGCAGCGACCGGCCGTTCCAGATCCTCGGGGCCAACGGCTACAGCGTGTTGATGACCCCGGTGAGCGGAGGACGCGGCATCCCCGACGGAAGCCCCGACGCGCCGGGCGTGGTCCGATACTTCGGCACGGGACCCTCGGGCATCACCCGCAACGTCACCTTCATCCAGTCGCTCCTCCATGAAGACTTCTTCGACCTGCAGGGAACGCTCCTTCATGCCGGGTTCGGAGTGACCATCAACAACCGCCGGTCCATCCGCGACTACGGCACGGGTCTCACGCGGGTTTCCGGCCCGGTGATGGGTCTCTATGACGACATCCCCGGTCTCCGGTTCGCCGGCGGCCAGCCCACCGACGGTCCGAGCACCACGCTCCTGGACTTCTCCGGTCTCGGGGCGACCGGCGCCTGGAACTACCTGATGCAGGACGACGTCCTGGGATCGTCGGGATTCCTCGGCTCGGTCGAGCTGCAGGTCCAGCCGCAGGTCCTTCCCGCCTTCGATGAGAGGGTCTTCGAGACCCTCTGCCTGGGTCCCGGGGGCTACGACTTCCGTCTGCGGCTGGTGCCGCCGGATGCCAGCCGGTTGATCGTCGAAGTCACCAATCTGGTGCCGGCGAACCTGCCGCTCGAGGTGTTCATCCGGCGCGAGGCCTTCCCCGACCCGGAGAACCCGGATTCCAACGACCGCGTCGCCACCCTGCTGGGACCGGGCCAGATCAGCATCTCGGTGAGGGATGTCCCGGCGCTCCAGACGGGCACCTACTTCGTGCTCTTCCGCAATCCCTCCGGGGTGCCGTTGTGCTTCGACGTGGCCATCTACGGCGAGCGCAACCTCTCCTCCAAGTTCACCCGCACCATCGAGGGCGGATCGGTCACGCTGGCCGATGTCGCCCACACCGTGGCCACGGTGCAGGTGGACGATCCGAGGCCGGTGGCCGACGTGCAGGTCGCCGTGCGTGCCGAGCATCCCCGGGTGTCCGACCTCGCGCTGCGGGTGGTGACTCCCGGCGGCGCCGGCGCGCTGGTCTTCGAGAATCGGGGTCTCTCCTCGAGCGCCGGACTCGGCGGGGTGCTGGTCACCAGCAACTACCACCATGTCGCCCTGTCGATCGACCGGGGCGAGGGCCTGGCCAAGATCTACTTCAACGGCGAGGTCGTCGCCCAGCAGGCCGCACGGTTCTCGGCCAGCAACACCCCGTCGTCCTTCCACCTCGGCTCGATGGCGGTGGCCCAGCTCCCGGCCAGCCCGATCAACTTCGACGACGTCGGCCTGTGGCGTCGCACCCTGCGTGACGGCGAGATCCGTCGGATCTACGAGGATGGGCTTGTCGGCAAGGCCAAGTCCCCGGCGCTGACCCGCTCGGGCCTGGCGGCGCTGTGGCCCCTCGACGGGTCGGGCTTCGACGCCATCCCCGGCCAGACCATCAACCTGCTCAACATCGGTTCCACCGTCCCGGGCCAGATGAACTTCGGTATGCGCGTGGCGGGCACCGGCACGGGCGCCACAACCACCGACTCGCGGGTGCGGGAGATCGGGCGGCTCGGAGGCCTGACCCTCGACGCGTGGATCCAGCCCGACTCGGGCAACGAGCGCCTGGTGGTGGGTGGCTGGTACGACCGGACCAACCGCCGGGCCGGGCCTGTGCTGCTGGTGGGTCAACCGGCCCCCTTGGGCAACGGTCCGGGCTCCCTGAGCGCCGTGTTCATCGACGAGGAAGGCAAGCAGGTCGTGCTCAAGTCGGCGCCGGGGCTGCTCCCGGCCGGCGGCGTCGTGACCAACCGGGCCTTCGCGGTCTTCGGTGACTCGACCAACTCCGCCTACACGCCGATCAAGTTCGCACAGACGCCCTTCATGGGTCGGGCCTATCCTCAGGTGTTGCAGTCCAACGACTGGGAGACTCTTTCGCCCGGGGACTATGCGGCCGGGACGAACCGACTCGAGGGCTGGACGGTGAAGTCCAACGTGGTTTCCGTGGTCCAGGGTCCTCCCGAGGGTCAGGTGCTGCACCTGCGCAACGCCATCCTCGAGCGCCAATACGACCTCAACATCGGCCAGACCTACCGGCTGGCCTTCACCGTCCGCAAGTCGGCGGAGGCCCGGGATGTCGTGAACGCCCAGGTGTGGATCGACGGTGCGGTCCAGCTCAACCTCAACGACCCGAGACCGACGGTCTGGCAGACCAACACCGCCGTGTTCGTCGCGACGTCTTCGCGCACTCCGATCAGCTTCGTGTCCGTCCTTCCGAGGACCTATGAAACCAACCAGCCTCCGGGCCTGGAAATCGGCCGGGTGTGGCTCGACCAGGAAGGTGCCAGCCTGGTCTACCAGCCCGAGGAGCCCCTGCGCCCGCTCATGGGCCAGCCGGGGACCGGGACCTGGCAGCTGCAGGTGACCGATGCCCGTGGTGGCGAGGCCGGCCAGTTGATCGACTGGCAGCTGCGCATGACCTTCATGCCCACCAACCCGCCCACCTTCCGCCTGACCAACGGCATCACCCTCACCACGAATGTGGTGGGCGAGGACATCCGGTACTTCATCGTCGATGTGCCGCTGGAGGCCGAGCGGGCCACCAACCTGCTGGTCAACCTGTCCGGTCCGCCGCTGAGTCTCCTCTACAGCGCCTCGGGCGTGCCCGACCCGACCGAGTCGGACACGGTGACGCTGGTCTCCCGCCTGCCCGCGGGCCGTTCGTTCGAGCGGGTGGTCGACGGCAACCTGCCGCCCTTGCTGCCCCGGGGCCAGCGGTACTACCTGGCGGTGAAGGGCGCCGGCGGCACCTCCTCCAACGAGTTCTCGATCCGTGCCGACTTCGGGGTCCGCATCACGCCGCTGGTCCACCGTCAGGATCTCCGGGTCACCAATGCGCTGCCCTACCTGCAGGACTACTACTCGTATGAGGTGCCCGCCAGCAACGTGCTCGGGGTGACCTTCACCGTCACCGCGCAGACCGGCGATGTCGACCTGTACGCCATCCGCGCCCCGAAGCTGCCCGGCAAGGGCCAGGCCGACTACGAGTCGATCAATGCCGGGGCGACCAACGAGACCTTGATCATCCACCTGGACAGCCAGCCGGTGCCGCTTTCGCCCGGGCTTTGGTATTTGGCCGTCACCAACGTCTCGGGCATCCCCGGTGTGGCCTACACCATCAACGCCACCGAGCAGCGAGGTCGGATCCGGGAACTGATCCCCGGCCAGCGTGTCCTGGCCGCCCACACCGGGCTCGACGAC
>JBIKMQ010000114.1:0-6448 GCA_044359215.1 Candidatus Chromulinivoraceae bacterium | reverse complement strand
TGGTGGCCACGGGGGAACGTCCGGCCACCGAGCGCAGCCCGGCGTCCTTGCGTCGCCGGATGCGGGGGCGTCCCTGGACGACCTGGTGGACCGAGCGCACCGGGGCCCTGGAACTGCGGTGCCGGGAGGACCGGATCGAGATCCTCGACGCCGCCGGGACCCTGCGCCACCGGATCGACCGGATCGGTGGCGGCGATCGTTCCGGCCCGGATCAGGGCAGCGCGACGGCCCGGTAGGCCCGTGTGGCCGTCGGTTGCGAATCGGTCCAGATGGCGAGGCCGTCGGGGGTCGTGGCGACGACCACCTCGCGGTCGGTCCACACCGACAGGTCGTTGCTCGACTGGATGCGATACCGGACGCCCGGTTCACCCCACACCTTGAGGCTGGCCACCCCCTGGGGGTCGACACTGCCGAATTCCAGCAGCGGGGCCACCGCGTTGGCCGGGTAGGCGACGATCCGATAGTCGTCGAAGAGCAGGTAGTTGTCGTCCCACGTGCCCTTCGGATGGGCCGCCCACACGGCGTCGACGCTGCCCAGGGCCGGTCGCACCAGGGTCGTGGTCAGCGGCAGCTCATAGGCCACCGAGGCGCCGTTGAGCGACGCCGACCACCGCTTGCGCCCGAAGCTCATCCAGAGTTCCAGATCGTACACCGCGCCGTATTCGAACTGGAACCCGGTGCCGACGAAGCCCTTGCCGTCGTCGAGGGCGTAGTTGATCGACTGGTCGGGACCATGGAAGTCGAGGGTCAGCAGGCGATGGTCATCCGGGGTGTACACGCTCCACCGGAAGTCGTCGGCCGACGCCGGCGAGGGCGTGTCGTCGCGCACGCTGAAGGTCACGCGGAACACCACCACCGGCAGGGCGTTGGTGTCGGGTTGGAGCCGGACCGGCCGGAAGAGGTTCACGCTCGTGTCGCGGTTGGTCGGTCCCTGGTAGCCGATGTAGGCGTATTGACCGGTGAAGTCAGCCAGCAGGTTCGTGAGCAGTCCGTTGCCGCCCCGGCCCACCGACATCCACCCGTTCTGGCCGCGACCCAGCCCATCGACCAGATCGAGGGCCGGATCGTACCCCTCGAAGCGCTCGAAGCCGGTCTCGAAGAGCACCCGGCCGGCCGGACCGGAGGCCCGCATCGGAGCCGTCAGTGCCAGCCCGAGCGCGAGGACGAGGAGGACCCTCGCGCTCAGGGTCCGCAGCGGATGGACATGGTGTCCGTTCATGGCGATGGCTCCCTGGGGGATGGATTCATTGGTCGACCGCCCGGCGTGGCCCGGGTCGGCCCGAGGGCGCCGGGGCAGACGATGGCGGCGGTCCCGATGGGGCTGGGGCGGGAGCCGGCCGGATCGCCGGCTGGGGTGCGGGGAACGAAGGCACGGCCTGGACGGGCACCGGGGTCGGCGCCGGTCGCGGGGCCGGGTTGAAGGAGGGAGCCGGGGCGGGCTGGATGGTCATCGGCCGGGATTGGACGGCGGCCGGCGGCAACGAGACGGTCGGGGCCGGGGCTGGCCTCGGGCTGGGGGCCACGGCGGCCGGCGGTGCCGAGGGGAACGAAGGGGCCACCCGGGCGGGCTGGGGGAAGGCCTGCGGGACGGGCCGTGAGGGCGCGGCACCGGCGGGCGGGAGCGGGAGGGCCGCCGTGGGCGCCGGGACCTGGGCCGGGCCCGGCCGGAAAGCCTCCTGTCGCGACGGCGTCGGGACGCCCGGAGCCTGGGCTGCCGGGGGCGTGCCGGCCGCGCCCGGCCGTGACGACACCCCGGTTCCGGGCACGACCACGGTGCGGGCCGGCGGTGCGGCGAAGGCTTCGGGCGTGGGCCTCGGTGTGCCGGCCTCCCGGGTCGACGGGACCGATGCCGTCGGGAGCGCCGTCACAGGGGTGGGCAGCGGCCTGGAGGCGGGGGGTTGAGCCGGGGTTGGGACCGGAGATCGGTCCGGGATGGAGCCGGGGCGGGCCGGGATCGATCCGCCGGGGGCCGGTGCGAAGCCGTTGCCAAGTCCCGGGGGCGGGGTCCGCGTCTCGGGCGGCCTGGACGGGCTCAGGCCCTGGGTCGACGGCGGGGTCGGCGACGCGGACGACGGGTTGCCGGTGAATCGCGGCGCCGACGCCGGCGGCAGGCCGCCGGGGACGCCGGGGACGCCGATCTGGGGCCGGGCCGGGGGCGTCACGGTGCGCGTGGCGCGCTCCATCGGGACGCCGCTCCCGGTCACCGGCGCGGGCCGGTTGGGGATCGTCGACGGGCCCGACGGTGGCACCAGCGATGAGGCAGGTGCGCCTCCGGCGGCTGTCGGCGGGGCGGGTCGGTTCGGATTGAGCGACCCGCCCAGCGCGGGCACGGGCAGTGGGCGGTTGGCCGAGGGGTCGATGCCGATGCGGCCGGCCGAAGATGCGGGGCCGGATGGGCCGGATGGGCCGGATGGACCGGGTGCGCGGAGCGGGGCCGGGCGGGTGAGTTCCTGGCGGCGCAGAACCGTCTCCGGCGGTTGCGCGTCATGGACCGGCACCTTGGGCCGGTACACGGCGACCTCGGTGGGCCGGCCGCCCCCGGTCGGATTGGGCCGGCCGCCGGAGGCGGCGGCGCCGACGGTCGGGCCTTGCGCGGCAGCCGGGCTGGCCACGTCGCGGAGGGCGGTGCGGCGGATCTCGTCACGGGTATGCCGCTGCACCTCCTCGCGGGTGATTCCGTTGTTGATGATCACGGTGTTGTTGTCGCCACGGATGTTGACCCCGTTGCCGCCGGCAACCTGCAGGTTGCTTTCCTGCACGAAACGCTCGACCCGCTGGCGCGGCAGGCGGTGATGGTACAGGTGCGGGTCGCAGAAGCGGTCCCAGGTCGTGGCGTACCAGGCGGTGGCTCCGATGCCAAAGCCCACGCTCACGGCCGTGTTGCCGTTGACCCAGGAGAAGCCGATGCTGGCGTTCCAGCGGCATTCCGGCGGCAGCGGCGCCCAGCCGCAGTGGGCCGGTGAGCTGCGCCAGGCGACCCAGGCCGGAGCCCAGTCATAGCCCGGATGCCATACCCACCCGACCCGGGCGTTGTGATGCCAACGACCATAGTGGAACGGGGCCCAGCCCCACGAGTAGCTGGAATTCCAGTACCACCCGGCGTCGGTCCACAGCCACGAACCGCCGTCGCAGTACGGCTGCCAGGTGGTGTTCACGACCGCGACGGTGGGTTGCCAGCACCAGCCGTAGGCGGGCACCTGGACCCAGCTGCCATAGGGCGCGAGCGCCTGATAGAACACCTGCTGGTTCACGACGGTCGGGCTGGCGGCGGGGGCGACCACCGTGGTGGTGGTCGAGCCCGGCGGCGGGGGCGCGGTGCCCTGCACCGTCGTGACCGGGGCCTGGGCTTCCGGAACGGCCTGCGGGATCGCCGTCACGGGCTGGCCGGTCGCCGCCGGCGGCAGGGTCGTGGCGGTCGTGCCGATCGCGGCCTGCCCGGCGGCTGCGGCACCGTCGGGCCGGAGCAAGGCCGACTGGCGCATCAGTCCGTGGAGCACGTTGGACGACACGCCGAGATCGTTGAGGTAGACGATCTGGCTGGCGCCGAAGGCGAAGGGTTGGCGGATGTTGGCGATGTACTCGGTGATCACGCCTTCGTCGACCCCGCCCCGCGCCAGTTCCACGACATCGGCCACGGGACCCGGCAGCGGCGGCGGCACCGGGACGGCCACGGTGCCCGCCGGGTCAACCGGGGCATTCGGGGTGACTTGGTTGACCTGTGCGCCGGAGGCACCCGAAGCGGCCGGGGTTGGCTGGACCGCCGGGGTCGTCGGGGCGGGCGCCGCGGGTGGTGTCTGTCCTGGCGGGGTGGCCGGTCGCTGAGCCAGGGCGGCCGGCACCGACGGGGCCTGCACCACGACGGTCTTCACGGTGGGTGCCGGCGGCGGCGCGTGGACCGCGCTCTTCGATCCGGTGTCGCAGCCCACGCCGGCGCTCAGGCAGGCGAGGACCAGCCCGAGGGCGGTGCGGGACAGGCTGAAGGATGATGCGTTCATGGTGCGCTGGGGGTCAGTGACGGACAGTTCTGGCGGAAAGTCGATGCGGAGGTGGAGAGCCCTCCCGGCAGGGAGGACGGGTCCATGGGGCCGTGCGGCCGTCAGGGACGATGGGTCGGGGAGGGGGTGGACGGGGCCACGGAGATCCCGTGGAGGAACCCGGAGGCCCGGGCGGTCGTCCTGTTCAGGGACGATTCCTGGTGAACCGGCCGGGATGGGGGCAGTACGTTCACAGGTGCCAAGATCGACGTCGGCAACGGTTGCTTATTCATGGGATGAGTCCTCTGGTCAATCCACCCATTCCGGCTAGGCTTTGCCGGGGGCAGCCGTCCGGGACCAAGGGTCCCTTCGGGCCGCCCGCTTCGACGGAGGCATCCGTCGCGTCCGGGTTGGCGGATTCCTCTTCATGGTCATGACGCATCGATCGTTCAGGATGGCCCTCGTCTGGGCCTGGTTTGTGTGTGGTGCCTTGCGGCTCTTCGGTCAGGGGGCGCCGCAGTTGACGGCCATCTCCACCAACCGTGCCCAACCAGGGGCGCTCATCACCCTCACCGGCCTGAACTTTCTCAATCCCCCGCTGACGGGGGTCACCTTCAACTTCGCCTCGGGCACGGTGGAATCCATCCGGTCGCTCGGGCTGGGCTACCATCAGATTTCGGTGCGGGTCCCGGCCGGGGCCACCATTGGTCCGATCCTGGTCGAGAACGCCCTGGGACAAACCCAGACGCCCTGGAACTTCCAGTTGCCCCCGGTCGTCCAGCAGTGGGGCCGGGTCGGGGCCCAGGCCGAGGCCGACAAGGTGCGTGGCGCGCCGGGCGACCTGGTGCTGTTGACCGGGGCCAACTTCAAGGACCCCGACGACCCGGGCTTCCGGCTCGGGGTGTTCTTCGACGGCATCCGGGCCGCGCTCGACACCGTCACCGAGGGCTCGGTGCTGGCGGTGGTGCCGCCCGGAGCCATGACCGGGCCCATCACGGTGACCAACAACGCCGGCGTGACGGCCACGGTCGGGTTGTTCCACACCGCACCGTGGGTGTCGGGCTTCACGCCGCGGGCACGGGTCGGCGACACGCTCACCCTGACCGGGCGGAGTTTCCGGTCCGTCTCGCTGGTGTCCTTCGGGGGCGTGCCTGCGACCGAGCTCACGGTGGTGTCCAACACGCTCCTGCGCGTGGTCGTGCCGCCCGGGGCGCCGGTGGCCGCCCCCCTGGCCCTTGAATCTCCCGGCGGACGCTTCCTCTCGGTGTCGAACTTCGTGCTGGCTCCGCGCCTCGGGGCGTTCACACCCTCCGGCGGCGCGGCGGGCACGCTGGTGACAATCACCGGCTCTGGCTTGTCGGGGGTCACCCAGGTCGCCTTCGGCGGCATCCAGGCCAAGCCCGTCACCGTGGCGGCAGGACAGCTCACGGTGCGGGTCCCGGCCGGGGCGGGCACCGGACCGGTCTCGGTCTCCGGCACCTCCGGCACCGACGAGTCGTCATCGGTCTTCCACGCGGCACCCCAGGTGTTTTCCGTGGTGCCCAACCTCGCCAAACCCGGGGAGACGGTGACCCTCAGCGGCACCAACCTCCTCGGGGCCACCGCCGTGCTCTTCGGTGCCGATCGTGTGGTGGGCACCGGGCTGGTGGTGGTCGACAACCGGCGTCTCACCGTCCGCGTGCCCGAGGGCGCCGCCACCGGCCTGGTCTGGGTGGCGACCCCGGGCGGAGAGGCCTCCGGCGGGCCGATTTCCATCCAGGGACCGCTCCCGGTGATCAGCGGGTTCTCGCCGGCCTTCGGCGCGGTGGGCACGGAGGTGCGCATCTCGGGCGCCGAACTCGGGCCGCCGGCCGTGGTGCGGTTCGCCGGCGTGGTCGCCCCCGGGGTCTCGGCCTGGACCAACGGCCTGCGGGTGCTGGTGCCCGCCGGCGCGGTGAGCGGACGGATATCGGTCGAGACGGCCGCAGGCTCGGCGGTCTCGCCGCTGGAGTTCCTCGTGGGGACCACGGCCGATGTCGAGGCCACCCTCATACCCTCGGCCGATCCGGTGGTCGCCGGCGCGGAGTTCCGCCTCAACCTCCGGGCCCGCAACCTCGGGCCGCTTCCGGCGACCAACGTCACCGGGACCCTCAGCCTTCCCGCCCCGGCCGAATTCCTCGGCGCGACGCTCGGCGGGGGCGGGAGCTTCCAGTCGGGGCTCTCCGGCGTGTCCTTCGTGGTCGGCACCCTGGCGGCCAAGTCCGAGTGGACGGCGCTCGTGCGCGTGCGCATCCCGGTCGAGGCGGCCCCGCGGTTCGAGTGGGTCACCGTCACGACCACGCCCGATCCGGACGCGGCCGACAACCGGGCCGCGGTGACGGTGCAGGCGCTGCCGTTGAGGCTGGGAATCACCGGCTTCGGCGACGACCAGTGGGTCCTGAGCTGGCCGGCGCTGGCCACCGGGATCGAGCTGCAGGAGTCCACGCTGGACCTCC
>JBIKMQ010000113.1:0-6452 GCA_044359215.1 Candidatus Chromulinivoraceae bacterium | reverse complement strand
GCCTCGGCCTCCCGCTGGCCATGGCGCTGGGTGTCGAGGTGGTCACCGACCGGGTCCAACGGGTCGAGCCGACCCGGAATCAGGCGACACTCGACCGACGGGAACGGCGCCTCAACGTGCGGTCGGCCTTCGGACCCCGAGGGCAAGGCCGGCTTGCTGGCCACTGGGTCGTGGTCGACGACGTGCTGACAACCGGCGCCACCGCCGCCGCCGTGTGCGGGGTGCTCCGACAGATGGGCGCGAGCCAGATCACCGTCTGGGCCGTGGCCCGAGCCACGCTCGACGCTCCCGCCCAGGCCCTCCTTGCAGGCCGGCCGGTGGACCCGCGGTGAGCCGGGCCGGGCGCCGAGGGGCTCACGGCCCCGGCACCCCGCCTCAGAGCCGCTTGAGCCGGGAGCCGGCCTTGGAGTCCTCCACGGTCCAACCCAGGGCCTTGAGCTCGGCCCGGACGGCGTCTGCCGTCGCGAAGTCCCTGGCCGCCTTCGCGGCTTGGCGCCGCTCGAGCAGGGCCTGGACCGCCGCCGGGATCTCGTCGGCCGGCCTGGAACCCATGCCGAGGACCTCGTCCACCCGACGCCAGTCGGCCAGCCGGGCCGCCGCCTCGGCCGCCCCCAGCGTGCCGCCCGCCAACGCCGCGTTGGTTTCTCGGACCCAGTCGAAGACCACAGCCCAGGCCTTGGACACGTTCAGGTCGTCGTCGAGCGCCTCACCAAAGGCGGCCACGAAGTCCGAGCCGACTCCGGCCGTGGTCGCAGAGGCGGTGGCCGGACCGCTCCGCTCCGCCAACTGGGCCAGCGTCGCGTCCAGGCGCGCCAGGGCCGCCCGGGCGGCCTCCAGGCCCTCGAGGGTGAAATTGAAGGTCTCCCGGTAATGCGCCCCGAGCAGCAGGAAGCGGATCTCCCGACCTTGGAACCCCTTGGCCAACAGGTCCCGCACGGTGAAGAAGTTCCCGAGCGATTTGCTCATCTTCTTGCCATCGACGAGCAGATGGGCGGCATGCACCCAGTGCTTCACGAACGGTCGACCCGGCTGCTGGAGGCCCGCTCCCTCGCTCTGGGCAATCTCGTCCTCATGATGGGGGAAGGCCAGGTCCTCGCCGCCCAGGTGGAGGTCGAAGCTCGGGCCCAGGAGGGCCATGCTCATGGCCGAACACTCGATGTGCCAGCCCGGCCGACCCTGGCCCCAGGGGGAATCCCAGAAGACGGACCCGTCGGCCGGCACGCGGGCCTTCCACAGCGCGAAGTCGGCCAGGTCGTCCTTGTCGTAGGTGTCGCCGGAGACCCGTTCGGTGCGGCGCTGGGCCTCCGGGTCGAGCGTCACAAGCTGGCCGTAGCGGCAGCCGCAACCCCGGTACTTCTGGATGCTGAAGTAGACCGAGCCGTCGGCCGCCCGATAGGCGATGCCCCGCCGCTCGAGGCGCTGGATGAGGTCGATGATCTGCGGGATGTATTCCGTCGCCTTGGGCAGGTGATGCGGCCGGCGGCAGGCCAGGGTGCCGAGATCGGCGAGGAAGGCCTCGGTGTAGCGCCCGGTGAATTCCGCGAGGCCCTGGCCGGTGGCCGCGACCTGGCGGATGATCTTGTCCTCCACGTCGGTGATGTTCATGACGTGGTTCACGCGGTGGCCCCGGAACTCGAGGTGGCGGCGCAGGAGGTCGGCGAAGACGAAGGTGCGGAAGTTCCCGATGTGGCCGAAGTCGTAGACCGTCGGCCCGCAGCAATAGAAGCCCACGGACGCGGACCCCGGCTCCAGCGGCGAGAAGTCCTCCACCTGGCGATGGAGCGAATTGAACAGGCGCAGCGGCATGCGAAGATCCGCCAAGGCTACCGGCTCCGCCCGAAATGGAAAGGTTCGTGCGGTGACAGGATCGGGGGTGGGCCCTGGCCCGGGGCCCCCGAGGATGGCAAACCGGATCCGGGAGGGAGCATGTCCCGACTGGACATGGCACGATCGCCCTCCCCGGGCGGGGGCCCGGCCCGCCTTGTGATGGCCGGCCCGCCCGCCTACCCTCGGCCACCAACCGCCAGCGATGCCCCGGAATCCCAAGACACCCCCAACGCCGCCCTTCGAGGGCGAGATCGCCGCCTGGTCCGCCGTCGGGGCGGGATGGCGCCAGCTGTTCGGAAGCTTCCAGAATCTCGGCTTCAGCCTCGAGTGGCACGACTTCACCGCGACGGGACCGATCGACTGGGCCCGCAGCTTCCACCCGGGCAGCGTGGAACTGTGCCTGAACCTCGACGGCGAGGGCTCCGTCACCAGCGGTTCCCGGACGGCCCGGTTCCGGGAACAGACCGCCGGCTTCTACCGGCAGGGAGGACCTGGCGAGCGGTCCCTCTCGGCCGTCCGCTCCCCGGGCCGGAGCCATCGGTTCATCACGGTCGAGTTCGGTCCGGAATTCCTCCGCCGCGAGCTGGGCGGACTCGATGAGAACCTCCATCCGCTCATCCGCCGATGCCTCGAGGATGGCCCGGAGGCCTGCGGCGTCTCCGACCCGGAACCATTGACCGCCCGGAGGCGCGACCTGGTGCTCGCGCTGCGCCAGCCGCCGGTCCTGACCGGAGCGCAACGTCTCTGGTACGGCGCCAAGGTCCGGGAGCTCATGAGCGAATTCTTCTTCGCCCCCCCGACCGACTCCGAGCTGTTCTGCCACCGCCAGCAGCGGGCCGCCCGCGACCGGGTGGACACGGTGATCGAGGTGCTCAAGAAGGACCCGGCCCATCCGCCGAGCCTCGAGGCGATCGCCCGGGCGGCCGGCTGCAGCCCCTTCTACCTGAGCCGGACCTTCTCCAAGGAAATGGGCCAGACCATCCCGCAGTACCTGCGCCAGTTGCGCATGGAAAAGGCCGCCGCCCTCCTGCGCAGCGGGTCCTTCAACGTCACCGAAGCCGCGCTGGAGGTCGGCTACTCGAGCCTGAGCCACTTCAGCGCCGCCTTCCACCAGACCTTCGGCTGCTGCCCGGGCCTCTATCCCATGGCCACGCCCACCCAGCGGGCCGCCACACGCCCGGGCTGAACCGGCACCACACGCCCGGGTCCCGGCTGGCGTGCGCCGTGGAACGCACCCGAAGAAGGGCATCGCGCCCAACCACCCGGGCGGTTACGATCCCGACACCGTGGCCTCCCACCCCACCAGCGTCCGGCTGCTCCAGGATCTCATCGCGCTGCCCAGCGTGAATCCGGCCTTCCACGGGGACCCCGAACTCCATGGGGAGCACCGGGTGGCCGCGTTCCTCGAATCGGCCGCCCGGCACCGGGGCCTTGAGACCGAATGGCAATCCGTGGTGCCCGGGCGTTCAAACCTGCTGGTCCGGCTCCGGCCTGCCGGCCCGATCCGCCAGCGGGTGCTGTTGGCTCCGCACCTCGACACCGTGGGCGAGCCGGACTACGCCGCGCAGCTCCGCCCCCGGGTGCGCGACGGGCGGGTCTTCGGCCGCGGGGCCTGCGACACCAAGGGCTCGGTGGCCGCCTTCTTCCAGGCGGTGCTGAACCTCGCCGGCGGCGGCCGGCGGCCGGCGCACACCGAGATCGTCTTCGCGGGCCTGGTCGACGAGGAGAACATGCAGCTCGGGTCACGCCACCTGGCGCGGATCGGCCCCAAGGCGGACCTGGCGCTGGCCGGGGAGCCGACCGGGCTCGAGGTGGTCACCGCCCACAAGGGCGACGTGTGGCTGCGGCTCAAGACCACCGGCCGGCCGGCCCACGGCGCCACGCCCCATCGCGGGCGCAACGCGGTGAGCGCGATGGCGCCGATCGTCCTGGCCCTCGAGGGCGGATACGCCGCCGAGCTGGCCTCCCGGCCGGCGCATCCCCTGCTGGGACGGCCCACCATCAACGTCGGCCGCATCGAGGGGGGACGGCAGCCGAACATCGTGCCGGCGTCCTGCACCATCGACATCGACCGGCGCACGCTTCCCGGCGAATCCGAGGCCGGCGTCCGCCGGGAGATCACCGCATTCCTGCGCCGCCACGGCCTCCGCGCGGGCTTCGACACGTTGCGGACCAGCCCCTGCGAACCCCTCGACACCGACCCGTCCCTGCCCCTGGTACGTGCGCTCACCCGGGCCGCCGGCAGGCGGCGCACCCTCGGCGTCCACTACTTCACCGACGCCGCACCGCTGGCGGCCGGAGGCACGCCCTCGGTGGTGTTCGGGCCCGGCGACATCGCCCAGGCCCACACCGCCTGCGAATGGCTGGCCATCAACCAGCTGGAGTCGGCCGTCCGCATCCTCGAGCGCTTCCTCCGGGACCTGGACTGAAGGGTCCGACGCCGCATGCGACTGGCCTTCCTGACCCATGAACCGTACTTCCCGCCCAGCGGCGGGGGGTCGGCCGAGGCCATCTACCTCGTGGCCGAGTTCGTCCGGCGAGGGCACGAGGTCCACCTGTTCTGCCCCGACTTCGAGGACGCCCAACGCGTCGCCGCCGGGCACGGGATCACCGTGCATCCGTTCACGGCCTGGCCAATGGGCCGGTACACGGCCCTGCGCAACCTCAAGTACCTCGCCTACCCGGCGGCTCTGGCCTGGCATGCCGGGCGGACGCTGCGCCGGCTGCGCCGCGACCGGGGCGGGGCCTTCGGGTTCGATGCGGTGCTCTCGCAGCATACGATCTCGGCGGTGGCCGCGGGGCTTCTGGGCCGGCG
Source organism: Candidatus Chromulinivoraceae bacterium (assembly GCA_044359215.1). Classification (GTDB taxonomy): domain Bacteria; phylum Verrucomicrobiota; class Verrucomicrobiia; order Limisphaerales; family UBA9464; genus SXXZ01. The sequence goes on along the minus strand of JBIKMQ010000113.1, from coordinate 1,810 downwards.
ATGGCAGGTCCCCGTGGTCTTCAACTTCCTCGACTACCTCACGGGCTTCATGGAGACGTGGCCGGCGGTGTTCACCCGCACCGGCTTCGTGCCGTGGCTCAACCGCTTCGAACGGTCGCTGCCACGCCGGTTCCTGGCCGATGGGGTGATGACGGTGTCCGCTCCGCTGGCCGAACGCTTCCGGGCCACCGGATACCCGGCCGACCGCCTCAAGGTGATCCAGTATGGCTACGACGCCCGGCGGTTCCGGCCGGAGGCGTGCGAGCCGGAGGCCGGCGCACAACCGGAAGCCCCGGTGGTGGTCATGCACGGTTCGTTCGACACCCATCACCTGGGACCCATCGCGCGGGACTGCGTGCTGCACCTGCACGCGTCGCGGCCGGGGGTGCGGTTCCGCTTCCTCGGCCGGGAAACCCCGGCGCTGACCCGGCTGGTGCAGGCCGTCCGGGCGGCCGCGCCGGACCTCCGGCTGGAGTGCCCCGGGTTCATCCCCTACGAGGCGATGGCCGGGGCCCTGCGCGGGGCGACCGTGGGCCTTGTGCCCTACGAGGAGTCGGAGGGAGTCCACTGCGCCTTCGTCGCCAAGGCGGTCGAATACCTGGGCTGCGGCATCCCCTGCGCGAGCACACCGCTGGAGAACCTCTCCGGCTACTTCTCGGGCGAGCCGGCCATCCGGTTCTCCGGCTGGGACGGCCAGTCGCTGGCCGGGATCGTGGCGGGGTTCCTCGACCTGCCGCCGGAGCAACGCAAGGCCATGGGCCTCGCCGCCGCAGGCCGGGTGGCCGCCCGGCTGGACTGGTCGGTCGTCGCCGCCAACGCGGTCGATTTCGTCGAGGCCACCGCCGCGCGCGGGAAAGCTGTTGCCAAGGGCCCGGCCGGATTTGAGGTTGTCGGCCGCACATGAGTTCCTGTTCGTCCACGCCGGTGGCCCCGGCGGCCTCGGTTCCACTGGTGCCACGCCGGCGCCTGCCGGAATGGCTGAAGGTGCAACTGCCGACCTCCAGCGCCTTCACGGCCACGCGCACCCTGCTCGAAGACCTGGGCCTGCACACCGTGTGCGAAAGCGCCAAGTGCCCGAACCACTGGGAGTGCTGGAGCCGCGGCACCGCGACCTTCATGATCGCCGGCGACCGCTGCACCCGGGCCTGCGGATTCTGCGCCGTGTCGACCGCCAAACCCCTGGCCCTCGAGACGGACGAGCCCCGGCGGGTGGCCGAAGCGACCCGGCGGATGGGCCTGCGGCACGTCGTGATCACGGCGGTGGCCCGGGACGACCTGGCCGATGGCGGGGCCGATCATTTCCGCCAGACCATCGAAGCGGTGCGAACGCTCAACCCGGGCATCGTGGTCGAGGTGCTCACGCCCGACTTCCTCGACCGGGACGAGGCCATCGACACCGTGCTGGCCGCGCGACCCGACATCTTCAACCACAACCTCGAGACCGTGCGCCGGCTGACCCCGTCGGTGCGCCACCGCGCCACCTACGAGCGGTCGCTGCGGGTGTTGGCGAAGGTGAAGGACCGACTGGGCGACGCGGTGCACACCAAGTCGGGGATGATGCTGGGCCTGGGCGAGACCCGCGCCGAGGTGTCAGAATCCCTGCGGGACCTGCGGGCCTCGCGGTGCGACCTGCTCACCCTCGGCCAGTACCTCCAGCCGACCCTGCGCCATCTGCCGGTGGTCGAGTTCATCCCGCCGGCGGTCTTCGACGACCTGCGCCGCGAGGCCGAGTCGCTCGGCTTCGTCCACGTGGCCGCCGGCCCGCTGGTCCGCAGCTCCTACCACGCCGACGAGTTCGCTCCGGCCGCCT
>JBIKMQ010000112.1:0-6456 GCA_044359215.1 Candidatus Chromulinivoraceae bacterium | reverse complement strand
AACATCATCGGCATGAAACGGTTTTTCTGGATTGGTCTCATGACAGTCGGCCTGTCCACACAGGCGCAAATCCTCATCACCAAATGGGATTTCAATGCGGCGAACCTTTCTCCCTCGACCGGAAGCGGAACGTTATCGTTATTTGGAGGAACAACTGCCACCTTCGCGGGCGGATTTGACGATGAGAACGTCGGTTGGCGGACGGCAAACTATCCCAGCCAGGGATTGGGTAATTTGTCCGCAGGCATTCAGATGCAGGTTTCCACAGCTGGCAAGTCTGGCATCACCTTGTCCTATGCGGTGAGACACGGGATGGAATCCGCCAATCGGCAATCCGTGCTTTGGTCCACGGACAACAGCACCTACCAACCGGCCCAGGTCTTCACCGTCGTGCCCGCCGCCAATGGTTCAGCAGACACGTGGTTTACCCGGACGGTGTCTCTCCCTTCGGGGGCTGACAACCAACCCAATCTCTACGTCCGGATCGTATCCAATTTCACCCCGGGCCTGAGTGCGTATACGGCGACCGCCTTCGGAAGTTCCTACAGTGGATCCGGCCCGTGGCGTTTCGACGACATCTCATTCTCGGCCGTGCCCGAGCCGGCCACCAGCGCGGCAATGGCCGGCGCCGCCCTCGTCGCCTTCGCCCTGCTCCGGAAGCGCCTGGCGAACCGGAACGACCGGGAGGCCTGATCGCCCTTCGCGGGGACCGTGGGGTGACGCGCCCCGGGGCCTGGGGCCGGGCGGCTTTCAGGGGGGACCAGACAGGTTTTTCGCGGGATTCACGATCCGGGAAGCACCAACCGGACGACGGCGCCGACCTCGGCAGACAGATGGATTGGAAGGGCCGAAACTCGCCCGACGTTGAGAAACCCATGCTCCTGCCGGAGGGGCCTTTCTGGGTCACCTCAAACTCACCGGGGCAAACGCCTTGACCTCGGGTCGCCGGGACAACCGGGATCACGACAGTCTTTCGCTGACCTTGGATGCCAAACGCTTGATCGTCTTCCTGCGGTGACCGTGTCGGACCGGGAAAAGGTCCGCGATCCGAGTCAGGACAACGGGCCGCCCAACTCTCCGTCGGGCGGCCCATTCTTTTTCACGCCCCGGCCGGAGGCGATTCCTTGGTGCGACCCAGTCGCTTTGCCGATTTGTCGAGAGCCCGGCCGGCATCGCGGGCGGAGGCACGCAGTCGGTGCCAAAGGGCCTTGGCCGACCGGGCAGCCTTCTTGGCAGCCTTGTACTCGACCTTGGCCTGGCGGTACTGCTGATGGGCCGTCTCGGCCTGTTTCATCACCAGCGAGGCTTTCCGCTCGAGCGTCCGGTGGGCGGCGAGCTTTCGGGCCATGCTGGGTTCGGATCTGGTGCGTTTCATGCGCGGTTGCGACCCTGAGTTCCGTCCCTGAGTCATTTCGGTGACAGTCTGCCGCAGGATCGCGTCCACCTCTGGACCGGACCTCCCACAGGGGCAAGCGGGCAAATGTTACATTTGCCGGGGAGCAGGCCTCGAATTCATCCATCCGAGCGGCTCCGGACCGGACGCGGGGCAGGGTCCACGGGAGGTCGCCATGGCTTCCCGGTGGATGGTGAGCACCTCCTGGACAATCGAGTCCCATGACATGGTCTCGGCGTGCCGACGAGCCTGCCTGCCAACGACACGGATCCGATCGGGGTTCCCGACCGTCGAATCCAGCAGGTCGAGGAATCCAGCGGAGTCGCCATAGGGTGCCAACCATCCTTGGACTCCATGGCGAATCACCGAACCGGCCGCCCCGTAGTCGAATGCGATCACCGCCAGGCCGCTGGCCATGGCCTCGAGGGTGACGTTTCCGAAGGTCTCGGTGAGGCTCGGGAAGACCATCAGGTCGGCGGAGGCGTAGTGGGCGGCGAGGTCGTCGCCGACCCGGCGCCCGACGAAGATCGCGCCGGGCAACGAAGCCTCCACTCGTGGCCGGGCCGGGCCATCTCCCACGATCACCAGACGCATTCCCGGTCGGATCGAGGTCATTCGCCGGCACCCCTCGACCAGCAGCCCGAGATTCTTCTCGGGCGCAAGCCGACCCACCGAGATCGCGACCAGATCGCCGGGGCCCGCTCCCCAGGAGGCCCGCAACGACGCGGACCGGCGGGCCGGATCGAACCGTCGGGAATCGACGCCCCGGGCGACGACCCGCAGCCGCTCGAAGCCGAGGACCTGAAGGTCGGCGGCCAGACCCCGGGTGGGGACCATCGTGGTGGCACACCGGTTGTGGAACTGGCGCAGGTAGCCGAGCACGCAGGGACGCAGCAGGCCGATCCCGTAGTGGGCGCTGTAGGCGTGGAAGTTGGTGCGGAACTCGGAGACCACGGGAATCCCCTCGGAACGCGCGACCCGGAGGGCGGACCATCCCAGCGGACCCTCGGTGGCGATGTGGACGAGGTCGGGTCGCCGGGCACGCCACGCCGAGCGCAAGGCCCCTGGCACCGGGAGACCCATGCGGAGGCCGGGGTAGCCGGGAATGCCCGCTCCCGGCGTGAGGTGGACAGACAACCGAGGCCGGGGACCGGCGGGGTCCGGGACCGCCCTCCCCTCGCCTCGGGCAGATTGGTCAAACCCGGGCTGCCGCGGGCGAACCAGGTCCACCCGATGCCCCTCGGCCAGGAACCCCTCGACCAGCCGGGCCACGCTCATCGCCACACCGTTGATCTCGGGCGGATAGGTCTCAGTCACCAGGGCGATGCGGAGGGACGACGACGAGGGTCCACCTTGGAGGCTGCTGGGGTTCGTTCCGGGGCTCACGTCCCGCATGCAAGCCCGGGCACGCGACGAACCGATGGCGGATTTTCGATATTTCGGTATCGAAACCGGACCGACATCGGACCTTCACACGACACGTGCGCCATGGTTGCCGGGTCCGGACGGACCCCCGGAAAAAACCAAGCACCCCTCCATGAACCGCATCAAGACGGCCCCGCTCTCGGAATACCTCGAAGCCCTGCGCGTGCAGCGCTGGGACGACCACCGCTACTACCACCACAGCCGCATCAACCAGTCACTGCACCTGGTGAGCGCCGTGTCCTTCGTCGTGGCCTACGGCTTCCTCGTTGTCGATCCCGCGATCGCCGCCCTCATCGCCTGGTGCATCTCGATGACCTCGCGCCAGTCGGGCCATTTCTTCTTCGAGCCGAAGGGCTACGATCACGTGAACCGGGCCACCCACGAGCACAAGGAGGACATCAAGGTGGGCTACAACCTGCGGCGCAAGGTGGTGCTGATGGCTCTGTGGGCCGCGGCCCCGGCCGTCTTGTGGTTCAGCCCGGACTTCCTCGGATTGCTGGACCGGGAGACCGTCGATTCGGGCTTCGTCCGAAGCCTGGGCATGGTCTGGTTCGTCATCGGCGCCGGTGGGCTGGTGTTCCGCACCGTGCACCTGTTCTTCCTCCGCGACGTGACCACGGGTCTGGTCTGGGCGATGAAGATCCTCACGGATCCGTTCCATGACATCCTGCTCTACTGGCGGTCGCCGCTGGCCCTGATGCGGGGCGAACTGATCGATCCGATGGATCACGCCTTGGACGACGGACTCGACGGGCCGGTCGACCAGCCCGGCGCCACCCGTTGAGTCCGTGGGCAACCTTCCCGTGGGACACCGGCTCATCGGCGTGGACCACGGGATGGATTCCACCTCAGGCGCGATCGACACTGTGGAACGGACCATCCCGGTGGCCGACCCCTCCCCTTCGGAGACGCACCAACACTTCGCTGAAGATCCGGCGGCGGATGGATTGGTGATCCAGTCCTGGGATCTCGGCCCACCAACCGTCCGCCCTCATCGCCTCGGCCGCGCGGACAAACCGGTCGGCCACTCCCTGGAAGTCGGCATCGGTGAAGTTGAGACTGAAGATCATCCGGCCGCTGCCGACCCAACTCAGGGCAAGTCCTTCGGCGCGAAGGTAGAACTGGAACATCCAATGGTAACGACCCGGCACCTGGTAGAGGATGGTCCAGACCGTCGAGAGATTGGCCACCCGGACGGGCAATCCAGCGGCGTCGAGACGGCGATTGAGCTCGCCCGCCCTCCGACTCCAGCGTTCGTCGAGCCCTTCGTAAAGGGCGCGGACCCCGGGGGATTCCAACCGCTCGAGGAACACCTGCATCGCCGCCATGACGTACGGATGGGAATTGAAGGTGCCTCGCGCGAAGCACAGGTCGGCCGGTCGGTCCCCGCGGAAGCGGCGCATGAGCTGCCGACGGCCGCAGACCACCCCGACGGGCAGACCGCCGCCGAGGGTCTTGCCGTAGGTCACCAGGTCGGCGTCGATGCCGAAATATTCCTGGGCGCCGCCCGGAGCAAGCCGGAAGCCCAGGAAGACCTCGTCGAGAATGAGCACGATGCCCCGGCGCGTGCAGACCTCCCGCAGCTCACGAAGCCAGGCCGAATACCGCTCCCGATCGAAACCGGCCAGCCGGGAACCGTCCACCAGAGTGGAGTCCCCCGGTGCCGGACGGTTGGGGTGAAGCGCCTGCAGCGGGTTCACCAGGACGCAGGCGATGTCCCGGCGCGTGGCAAGCACCCGCAGGGTGGCTGCATCCAGTTCCTTGAGGGTGTAGGTGAAGGAGGGCGGCACCGGGTTGCCCGGACCCGGTTGGACGTCGTCCCACCAACCATGGTAGGCGCCGCAGAATCGGACGAGGTGGGTCCTGCCCGTGTGGTACCGTGCCAGGCGCACCGCCTGCATGACGGCCTCGGTTCCCGACATGTGGAAGGAGACCTCGTCCTTGCCCGAGATTTGACACAACCGCTGGGCATTCCAGGCGGTGCTCGGATGCAGACCGCCGAGCAGCGGGCCCAGGGCCTGGGCCCGGCGCAGGGCCTCCTCGATGCAGTCCTTGTAGAAATCGTGCCCCATCAGGTTGACCCCGTAGGATCCGGTGAGGTCGACGTAGCGACAGCCGTCCAGGTCGGTGATCTCGACCCCCGCGCTGGACTCGTAGAACCCGCCGAGACGGAGATGCCGGCGCAGATAGGGGCTGAACTGGAAGGGCACGCGATAGGCCCGGGTGAACTGGAGGTCGGACAGGTGCTCGGCGGCCTGCACCGTCTGGAGGATCGAGCGCGGATGGCAGCCGGCGAAGCTCCCGGCGAGACGGAAAAACCCCTCGCGGCGCAGCGCCTCGACCTCCGGGGGCGCCCCGTCGGCCCGGAAGAACTCATCATCCTCGTAGGCATAGCCGGGGATGAGGCGCGACACGCGGCGTGCCCATCGGGAATGCCCTGCGAGCGACGGATGCTTCGCCAGGGAGAGCTGCAATCGCCGCCGACCCCAGGCCAGCGCACCAGCCACGGGGATGATCGCGGCCCACGGTGAGAACAGGTATTCAGTCATGACGGAACCCCACATCGAAAAAACCAAAACCACGGCGGAAGAGGATCGGAAAACCGACGGCAGCCGGATCGGACGCCTCCGTCGCCTGCGCGACCGATGGCTGCTCCAGGAGGACCTGAACTTCCTGCTGACCAACCGCATCCCCAGGGCTTTCCTGACCCATGCCATGGGGCATCTGAGCCGAATCCGGAGCCCATGGCTCACCCGGGTCCTGATCGCAGTCTGGCGTCTCTTCACGGACCTGGACCTGTCCGAGTCTCGGCGGCACCAGTTTGAAAGCCTGCGAGACTGCTTCACCCGGGAGTTGAAACCCGGGGCTCGGCCGATCCATCCCGACCCATCGGTATTGGTCAGCCCCTGCGACGGCATCGTCGGGGCGTTCGGGAAGGTACGGGGCACCGAGGCCTTCCAGGCCAAGGGATTCCCCTACTCCATCGAGGATCTGTTCGGCACCGCGGAGGCGGCCCACGCGTTCCAAGACGGGCTCTTCATCACCCTGCGCCTCACCTCGTCGATGTACCACCGCTTCCACAGCCCGGACACCGCGACCTTGGAACAGGTGACCTCGATCTCGGGCGACACCTGGAACGTGAACCCCATCGCCCTGCGAAGGATCGAAGCGCTCTTCTGCCGGAACGAGCGGGCGGTTGTCCGCCTTCGGCTTGGCGACGGCGCGCCGGTCGCCCTGGTGGCCGTGGCGGCGATCCTGGTCGCTTCGGTCCGGTTGCACTGTCTGGACCTGGTGCTCCACCGAAGCAGGAAGGGGCCCCGGGAATTCGAGATTCGCCACCCGGTGGACCGGGGTGAGGAACTGGGATGGTTCGAGCACGGTTCCACCATCATTCTGTTCGCGCCCAATGGCTTCAAGGTCCACCCGCGCCTGCAGATGGGCGACCGGATCCGAGTGGGTGAGCCGCTTGTCAAAAAGGCCGGTTTTCCGGGCTCCGTCACCTGACGATCACCGGGCCGTGACGGCGATTTTTGGATCGAGGCATGCCTCGATCGTCCGGTCGGAATCCCCTCCTCAGGACTTGTCACCCTGTTGTCACGGCGGCGTCACCGGATGGTCGGGGAAGCCAGCCCATCCTC
>JBIKMQ010000111.1:0-6461 GCA_044359215.1 Candidatus Chromulinivoraceae bacterium | reverse complement strand
AGTCCCCGGCCCTCCAGCGATACTTCCAGGCGATGATGTGGCTGGGCCGGGTCGATCTCCGCGTTGCCGGGAATTCCGAAGATGCCTCCAACCGCCAACTCGGGACGACCCTGGTGCTGAACGACCTGCTGACACGTTCCAAGCAGCGGGAAACCTGGGAGACCTTGGATCGATTCATCAGCACCTTCTTTGGTCCCGCCGACTCGATGGATTTCAGGCAGCTCGATGCCCTGCTGAGGGCCGAGCGGTTGACGAATCTCGTCGAATTGACCTCCTGGGAACCGCTGGAACGCCTCCGCCGGAAGATCGAGGACGGCACTCTTGGGACCCAGGCCGTGGCGGGTCACCTGCTGGTGGCCGGGGCGGGCGATGACCAGGTCCGATGGCCCCGATCCTTCACCGTCCTTGGACAACGGTTCTCGGTGGACAGCTGGGCGTTGGGGCAGACGGTCATGGACCGGATCGTGGAACCCGGTTCCAACCCAGGCCGCCTGGTGCGACGCCGGCGCCCCTATTCCCTCGATGTGGCGTTCTCCGTATTCGCCAACAACCACGTCGTTCCGGAACTGGTCGCCAACATGACGCGTCCGGACGGCGAGCCCTTCCGGGACGGGTTTCCCTACCAGCGCAACCTCGCCGCGGTCCGCATGACCCTCGATGCGCGGCCCGCCGAGGCATGGACATCGACGCTTTACGACCGGTGGCTCCAGGTGCTGCGCTCGCTGTCGGCTCCAACCACGGGCCCGGAATACCCGGAAGCCATGCGAACCCGCGCGTGGGCCATGAAGACGGTCAACACCCAGCTGGCCTCCTGGACCCAGCTCCGTCACGCATCGGTGCTCTACGTCAAGCAGTCGGTGACACCGCCAATCCTCTGCCAGTATCCCGCCGGCTTCGTCGAACCGGTTCCCGGATTCTTCCGGGAGATGGGCCTGATGGCCCGACAGACGGCCGACGCGCTCCAGACCCTCGCCCTGCCCAACCAGTTCAGGCTGCAACGGGGTGAAATGATCCTGCCGAATCCGACCGAATTCTTCCGGGAATTCAGCAAGACCTGCGGCACCCTGGAAGACATCGCGACGGCGGAACTGAACCAGCAGCCGCTTTCGGTGGCGCAGGCGACCTTTCTCAAGGACGTCATCCAGAGGACCGTCGACGTCTATTTCGGGATCCGCAACTACTCCGGATGGTACCCACGGCTGTTTTACTGGGGCAAGAATGTCAACGGCACCCCTTCGACGACCGTGCCGATCGCAGGCCAACCGCTGCCGCTACCCCACGACAGCGTCTTCGCGGATTTCCTGGTGACCGACGTCCACACCGATGGGCCGTCTGTACCCGATCAGGACCCGGGTGCGGTGCTCCACGAGGGGATCGGCCGGGTGAACCTGCTCATGATCGCGGTGGACAACGGCCCGGATCGCATGGTCTTCGCCGGCCCGGTGTTCTCGCAGTACGAATTCAACAAACCCTTCGGTGAACGCCTCACCGACGAGCAGTGGAAGGAGTCCGTGACGGCGCGCACCCACCCAAAGCCGCCCCCGTGGACCCGGTCGTACCTGGTCCCGAAGCCGTGACGACCACGCCCCGGCGGGGGCGGCATGAATCCGGAAGCGCAGACGGCACGCTCAGGCGGAGGGCTTCGTGGGGTTCATGACCGGGGGCTTGGGCTCGGACGACACGGGAACCGCCGGGGCCGCAGGAGCCGGGGAGCCGGAAGCGACGTCCGACCCGGTGCCGCCCAGGAAGGCCGGCAGGCCCAGTCCGACGCTCTTGGCCAGCTCGTTGATCGGCAGCACGCCCTTGTAGAGGTCCTGGACGAACTGGCCCGGGCCGCTGCCGCCGGCGCCGCCGCCCATCACCACGACCTTCTCGAACTGCAGGCCCTTGATGGCGCCGGCCTGGATCTCGGCGATGCGCACGATGTTCTCGGCGATCAGCAGCTGGGTGGCACCGTTGGTGCCGTCGGCCACCCGGAGGATCTTCTCGAAGCCCTGCGCCTTGGCATCGAGCAGCGCCCGCGTGCCCTCGGCCTCGGCCGTCAGCTTGGCCTGCACACCCGTCGCCTCGGCGGTCAAGCGGGCCCGGATGCCGTCGGCCTCGCCCTCGGCCACGCGCTTGATGCCGTCGGCCTCGGCCTGCTTCTGCGTGATGTAGGCGGCGGCCTGGCCACGCTGAAGGATCTCGGTCTGGGCGGCACGGGCCTCGGCGTCGATGCGCACCCGCTCGCGCTCGATCTCGGCCTTCACGATCTGGTCGGCCTGGGCGGCGGCCTTCTCACGCGCCGCGCGCGCCAGCTCGGCCTGCTGCTGGGCATGGTACGATTCCTCGAGCGCCCGGGCCTCGGCGACCCGCTGGGCGGCCTCGGTACGGCGGGTGGCCTCGGCCTGCTCGGCCGCGAGGTCGGCGTCGGACTTGGCGATCATCGCCTGGGCGGTGTTCTGGCCGCGCTTGGCCTCGGCCTGCGCGTTGGCCACGCGGATGGCCTGCTCGCGCTCGGCCTCCGCCCGGCCGATCGAGCCGCGCTGGTTCTCCTGGGCCACCTTGATCTGCGCATCGTTGATGGCCTTGGCGGCGGCCTCCTTGCCCAGCGCGTCGATGTAGCCGGAGTGGTCGCGGATGTCGCGGATGTTGCCGTTGATCATCCTCAGGCCGACCTTGTGCAGCTCGACCTCGACGCCTTTGGTGATGAGGGCGATGAGCTTCTCGCGGTCGTTGTTGATCTCCTCGATGCTCATCGAGGCGAAGACCACGCGCATCTGGCCCATGATGATCTCGGAGGCGAGCTGCTGCACCTCGTCGAGCGAGCGCCCGAGCAGCCGGGTGGCCGCGTTCTGCATGACCTCCGGGTCGGTCGAGACGCCGATGGTGAACGAGGCCGGCGCGTCGATGCGGATGTTCTGGCTCGAGAGCGCCCCCTTCAGCTCGATGTCGATGTTGATCGGCGTGAGGTCGAGGTAGGAGTAGCTCTGGAAGAAGGGGATCACGAAGGTCGATCCGCCGTGGTAGCAGCGCGAGGACTGGCCGTCGGCCAGCTTGCCGTACACCACGAGCACCCGGTCGGGCGGGCACATGCGGTAGCGCGAGATGAGGGTGACCACCACGACCAGCAGGAAGACGACCAGCAGGAGGATGGCGAGGATGGGGAGGATGTCCATGGGGTGTCGGAGGTTGGGGTTGGCTGTCGGGAGAATGGAGGGGCGGTGCGGTTTCAGAACGGCTCGACGAGCACGGTCTGACCATCGAGAACCGCGACGACCCGGACCCGTTCCCCGCTGGGGATGGCCCGGTCGGAGGCATTGAGCGCCTGGTAGGTCTCCTGACGGCCACGGAAGTGCACGGTCACCTGGCCGCCGGCCTGGCGGGAGGGCGGCAGGCCGACGTACACGGTGCCCGGGGCGTCCACGGCGTCGGCGATGCGGATCGTGCCATCGCTGCGCATGCCCAGCAGCAGGCGCAGGAGGCCCACCACGAGGCCCATGACCGAGGCCCCTGCGGCCAGGGCGATCCCGACCGACGCCAAGGTCCCCAAGCCGGAGGCCGAGGCGATGCCGCCGGCCCATCCGAACCCGAGCAGGAACCCGGTCATCGGCTTGACCGAGAAGATCCCGCCGCCGCCGGCATCCCAGCCGATCGTGTCGGGGAGGTCGATGACGTCGTGGTGTTCGAGGCCCACGGCGGACATCACACCAAGCACGACGGACACGGCGCCCGCCAGCAGACCGATGGCGAAGAACAGCTGGGCGGCGGTGGGGAGTCCGCCCCAGAACTCGGAAAGGGAGGCGATCATGGAAGGGAGGTCGGTGACGGTGGCGGATTCAACCAACGAAGCCACCCTACCGGGCCATGCTGGCCTGACCAATGGAATCTGGGACGCGGATTTCCATGCCCCAACGCCCCCGGTCTGGCCCCGGGGGCAAGCCGGTGGTCTCATCGGGCCCATGAGCGTGATCGCGACGTGGTGGGCGCCCCTGGCCATGCTGCTGGTGAGCAATGTCTTCATGACGGTGGCCTGGTACGGGCACCTCAAGCATCAGGACACCCCCCTGCCCCGGGTCATCCTCACCAGCTGGGCCATCGCCTTCTTCGAGTACGTGATCATGGTGCCGGCCAACCGCTGGGGCAGCGCGTTCTACTCGCCCTACCAGCTCAAGATCCTCCAGGAGGTGATCACGCTGGTGGTCTTCAGCGGGTTCGCCCTGCTGTACTTCGGCACCCGGCCGCAGTGGAACCACCTCGCCGCGTTCGGATGCCTGGTGGCGGCCGTCGGGTTCACCTTCCTGCCGGGCACGGCCGGGCGCTGACGCCGCAAGGCCCCAAGGCGGCGGTCGCGGACCGGCCGGTCTACTCGGGCCGGGGCAGCGAGAAGGGCACCTTGAGACGGTAGAGACGCAAGGGACCGGCACCGCCGGGATCGGACACCGGGACGTCGCCGGCGCGTCCCGTGAAGTTGGTCAACGTCAACCAAGGGCCCTGCAGGGCCGGGGCCACCTCGACGGAATGGGCGAGGGGGAGGGCCCCACCGAGGCGCACGCCGGGCAGCCCGGGGTCCGGCACGGGGGACTGCGGAGCGGGCAGCTCGGTGATCTCGACATGGAGCAACCCGGCGAAGAGCTGGGCCAGGCTCATCGGTTCGCTGTAGGTGAGCAGCGGCAGTTCCCCGAAGACGCCCTCAGCCGGGAAGATCACGTTGGTGGCCCGCCGGATCGGCAGGAAGGTGTCCATGCGGCGGAAGACGTTGGTGTCGCCGACCACCCGGCCGAACACGGTGAATCCGCCGTTCTGCTCGTCGAGGTTCGCCGAGTTGTCCCCAAGGCTCAGGAACCACTGGCTGGAGGCCGAGTGGGGACCTCCCGAGTAGGTCACGCCGTCACGGACCACCACCCAGACCTGGGTGGGACCGGTGCCGTTGGTGGCCACAATGCGCTCGGTGTACACGTCATAGGTGGACACATCGGGGAAGGCGTTGGTGTAGGTGATGGCGTTGGTCCGGAGGCCGGCGAACCGGGTGAAGGCGACCGCCGCATTGGTCTCGCGCACGGTGGCCAGCAGGTTGGTGGAGGCGCCCTTCTTGGCCATCGACAGGGTTCCGAAGAGGTTCCGGTACCGGGGGCCGACATCGAACTCGTTGGAGACGTTGGCAAACTCCGCGACCGCCTCGACCGCGTTGCTGGCCGTGCCCCGGTTGGCCACGCGGAACCCGCCGCCCTGGATCACGAAACCGGGCACCACGCGGTGGGCGAACATGTCGGAGTAGCGACCGCTGCGGACGTACCTGAGGAAGTTGGAGGTCGTGAGCGGCTTCTCGGTGTCATAGAGCTCGACCACCACGTCGCCCAAGGCCGTGCGGAACCGGACGAGGGTCCCCGCCTGCGCGGTGGACACCGCCATCCCGGCCAGGAGGACACCCAGGAGCCCCGGAAGCCCCCGGAGCGCGAGGAGGGCGCCCAAGAGACCCAAACGGCGGAATCCCAGGCGGGATCGATTCGGCGGATTCATCGGGAGTCCCAGTGGAGCATTGGCTGCGACCTTCGGCGCGGGCGGCCCAGGGCATCCGGAACGGAGCCTTCGGCGCGGGAGGGATTCACGGACGGGCCAGCTCCGGCCGTTCCATGAAGGCGTAGCACAGGAGGTGCAGGATGTGCATCTGGACATCCTCGACGCGGCCGTAGTGGGTGTCGCCAATGACGACGACCTGCTCGGCCAACTCGGCCAGGCGGCCCCGCTTGGCGCCCACCAGCGCGATGGTCCGCAGGTCGTTCGACCGGGCCCACTCGTAGGCCTTCACGAGGTTGGGCGAGTTGCCGCTCACGCTGGCGGCGATGAGCACGTCGCCGGGCCGCGCGTAGTTGGTCAACTGGCGGGTGAAGATCTCGTCGTAGGCGTAGTCGTTCCCCAGCGCCGTCATCCAGGCGACGTGGTCGGTGAGGGAGAGTACGCGGAACCGGCGCGGCAGCTTGTCGCTGGCCCCCTTGCCGAGGTCCACGGCGAAGTGGCTGGCGTTGGCCGCGCTGCCGCCGTTGCCGATGGCGAAGATCTGCTGGTCGCGGGACCAGGCCACCCGCAGCGTCTCGACCAGCGCGGCGATCTCGGCGGGTTTGACGGAATCCACGGCCCGCTTCTGGGCCTCCAGGTAGTCGGCGATCCACTGGGTCATCATTTCCAGGAGATCCTCGGGCATCCGGCCCGCCGAGTCGAGACCGGGGTCGCGACCCATGGGCCCCTCCCGCCGTGGCGCGGACAACAAATCGCTGCCCTTGGCCTCGGCGCTCCGGTAGAAGACGCGCATGCGATCCCTTTCCGGCGCGACCATCCTGATCACCGGGGGCACCGGCTCCTTCGGGAACCGGGTCGCCCGGCATCTCCTGGACCTCGGACCGGCCCAGATCCGCATCTTCAGCCGGGACGAGAAGAAGCAGTGGGAGATGCAGCGTCGCTGGCCCGGATTCCGCTACGTGATC
>JBIKMQ010000110.1:0-6467 GCA_044359215.1 Candidatus Chromulinivoraceae bacterium | reverse complement strand
GGATTCCACCGTGAGGCTGCGCTCCAGCGGATTGAAGGCGATCACCCGGCCGGAGCCGCTGACGAACTGACGCCAGGGCAGCAGGACCAGTCCGATCACCGCGGCGACGCAGAGTCCGGCGCTCAACCGGGTGAGCAGGTGCAGCCGTCCCGGGGCGTGGGTCATCCCCAGCGAGCGGAAACCGCTGAGGCGGTCGAGCAGGGGCATCGCGGAGTCCGCGGGGGACTCTGGGGCATCAGGTTGGTCCGGAGCCGGGGCGCTGTTCATGGGGTCGACGGGGAGACTGGGGTGTGTCCGGGGCGGCTCATGTGGCAGTCTCCGAGGTGGAGCACCTGATCGCATCGCTGGATGAGGTCGGGATCCCGGGTGACCAGCACGAGGGTGCGCGGCTCCTGGTCGTCGAAGAGGGCCGCTTCGAGCCGTTCCAGGGTCCCGGTCTCGAGCCCATCGAGGGCCTCGTCGACCAGCAGCAGCCTGGGTTTGCGGATAATGGCCCGGGCGAGGATCAGGCGGCTTCGCTGGGATCCCGAGAGCGGGTGTCCGCCGGGGCTGAGCTGCGTTTCAAGGCCCTCGGGGAGCTGCTGGATCGCACCGAGCAAGCCCACGCCCTCGAGGGCCCGGTTCACCGACTCGATGTCGAGGTCGGGGCTTCCGAGGCGGATGTTGTCCAGGATGCTTCCCTCGACGATCTCCTGGCCCCGGACCAGGAACACCTGCCGCCGGAGTTCGCCCAGCTGCCAGAGCCTCAGGTCCGTGCCGTTGAGCAGCACCCGCCCCGAGGTCGCCTCCCGGAGTCCTGCCATCAGGTCCAGCAGGGCGCTGCCCCCGAGCCCCCCGGGGCTGACGATGCCCACGCGCGTTCCGGGACGGATCTCCAGGTTCAGGGCGTCCAGGAGGTGCTGCCCGTTGGCGTGGACGTACCCAAGATCCTGCAGCTGGACGCTCAGGCCCTTGTCCGGGGCGCTCGGCCGTTCTCCGTGGGACCGCTCCACGGGCAGGTCGACCAGGTAGCCGAGCTTGTTGACGGCCGCCATGGCGTCATACCAGCTCTCGAGGTGCTTCCCGAGCTTCGAGATCGCCGCGACGATGGCCGCGACGATGAGTTCGCTGGCGACCAGCTGGCCGAGGGTCAACTCGGCCCGGAGCACCAGCCAGCCGCCGATGGACAGCAGGGAGGCGCTGGCCACCGCCTGGAGGGCCAGCAGGGAGGCGATTTGCCCCATCAGGACCCGGAAGTGCGCCTTGCGCGCCTCGAGATACCGCTGGGCAAGGCGGTCGGCGGTTGAGCAGGCGATCTCGGCTGCGCCGCTCGAGCGGAACAGGACCGGGAACATGGCGATCTGCTCGAGCCACCCTACGACCGAGTGCTTGGCGTAGGATTCGTCGATGCTGGTCCGCACGGCCCGCCTGGCCGGCAGGAAGACCACGATCACCAGCAGGCCCAGCAGGATCAGGGCGAACAGCAGGAGCAGCGGATGGTAGAATCCCAGCACCACGAGACCGATCAGCGTGCTGAAGATGACGTTGATGCCATCGAGCAAGAGGCCCGAGGAGCTTTTCTGGATGGTGACCACGTCGAAGAACCGATTCACCAGTTCGGGCCCCTGGTGAGTCTCAAGCACCTCCAGCGGGACCCGGGGGAGACGATAGGCCACGTCGGCCGTGAGACGGACGAACAGGCGCCGCTGGATGATCTCCATCGCATAGTCCTGGGCGACGCGGAGGACCCCCAGCATCCCCAGCAGGAACAGCAGGAACACTGCCAGGACGATCAGGGCCTGGACATAGACCGGTTGCTCGCTTCCGAAGGCGAAGTTGTTGACCACGGCGTCCACGGTGAGCGGAGTCGCCAGGTAAAGCACCCCGGTGATCACCGACAACACGAGGATGACCCGGATTTCCCGGATCTCGGGCCGCAGCAGCGCGACGAAGCGTTGGAATGGGGTCGGGTTGCCCGCCGTGGAGTGCGGATGGCCGTTTCCGCCTGATGAGGCCGAGGACGCGTGGGAACCCATGTTTCGGAAGCCTCAGAGATAACCCACTGCGCGGATAAATCAAATCGCTCCGGCCTCGATGGGAGTCCATTCACCCGACGCCAGCGTTCCCAGGTCCAGCCGGCCGAAGCGGCTGCGGTGCAGCGCGATCACCCGGAATCCCCGGCTGGCGAACATCCGGCGCACCTGGTGGAACCGGCCTTCAACCAGGTCCAGGGAGGCCGTGCGGTCCCCTGTGAGGGTCAGGGTGGCTGGCAGGCAGGGTTCCGGGTCGTCGGGCAGGCGCAGCGTTCCTGAGGCGAACAGCGGCACCAGGTCCGGGTCGAGGTCCCGGTCAACGGTCGCCTCATAGCGTTTGACCACCTTGTGCCGGGGCGAGGTCCACCGTTGCACCAGCGGCCCTTGGTCGGTGACCAACAGCAGGCCGGTCGTGTCCTTGTCGAGCCGCCCGACGCTCGTCACGGGCGGATTGCGCCGGCTCCAGCGCTCCGGCAACAGCGAATACACGTTGGGTCCCTCCCGCTCCTCGCGGGAGCACACGAGGCCGGCGGGTTTGTGGAGCATCACGAGGACTCCCTCGGGATGGTCGACCGGCTCGCCGTCGATCCGAAGGTCCGCGACGACCACCTTCTCGGAGGGGTCGTCCGCCACGCGGTCGCCCAGGCGCACACGGCCGGCCTTCAGCCACCCACGCGACTCGCCCCGGCTGCAGTAGCCATGCCGGGAGAGGATCTGGTCGATGCGGTGACGTGTCATGGCCTGTGATCCTACCGGATCGCCGGTCCCGGGACGATGCCCTTCCGGCCCGGGCCGCGGCCGCGCCGTGGCGTGGCCGGTGCGTCGGGCGGAGGGGCTCAGCCGGCCCAGCGGCTCAGGACGAAATTCCGGGCCAGGTGCAGGTGCAGGCCGGCCATCACGACCAGGCCGACCCCGCGCAGGATCCGTTGTCCGCGGGTTTGTGGCGGTGCCGACCAGACGAGGAACACCGGGACGGCCATGCCCGCGAACCGGAGGTAGGAGGTGAACGACCCGCTCATGGCCGGCAGGATGCCGAGCACGTAGACCCACGGGAGGAGATCCCGGTGAGCCCGCCACAGGGCCGGCAGGCTGTAGGCCACCGCCAGGAAGCACAGCCGGTCGAGCATGGAGTCGGCGAATTCGTGGAAGTATCTCGGGCTCAGGTACTCCATCACGAACTTGGGCAGGTCGATGAGGTTCAGCAGGGAATGGCGTCCCCAGTGCTTTTGCGCCTCGAAGCCCTCGAAGGGGTTGCCGGTCCAGAGGGTCATCAGGCCGAGGTAGAGTCCCCAGCCGAGCACCGGCACGCCCACGAGCCCCAGCCAACGGGCCCCGGAACGCGTCGCGTCGGCCTCGACCCGCAGGAACCCCCGCCCGAGTCGGGGAATCGACGACACGCCGGCATTCCAGCGCGGGGCGATCGACGGGTGCCGCAGCAGCCAGAAGGCGATCGGGACCACGGCGAAGGCACCGACGGCCCGGCTCAGGGGCAGCAGCACGGCTCCGAAGGCCGCGAGGCCCCAGCGGCGCTCCTCCAGACCGCTCCACAGGCACATCAGCAGCACCAGGAAGGCGCTCTCGCTGTAGCTGAACTGGAGGAAGAGGTTGCCCGGGAAGATCGCCATGAGGCCCACCGTCCAGAGCGCCCGCGACGGGTCGTGCCGTCGCGACACGGCCCGGTACACCATCGCCAGGCCGAGGGTGGACAGCAGGTTGGACAGCGCCAGACCGCCCCAGACCGGCGGGATGCCAAGGGCGATCACCCCGCGCCACAGCAGCGGCCACAGCGGGTAGAAGGCGCAGGATGGGACCCCGTCGGCGTAGCCCCGGGTGGCCAGGAGCAGGTAGTGGGCGGCATCCCAGGTGGCGAAATGGCTCTCGAACACCGGTTGCCCGTCGATGGGCCAACGGGTGTTCAGCATCGGCAGTTCCTCGGGATGGTTCCAGAGCCGCAGGGCCAGCCAGGTCACCCCGAGGTAGACGGCCTTGGCCAGGAGGATCCACGCGGCCGCGTGGACCCAGCGCGGGAACCGGGTTGCGAACCGGGTGGGGAATTCGTTCATGGGCGGGCGGGTCCGTCGGCCGGGCGGGGCGGCGTCGCCGGCCCGACCGATCGCCCGGAAGCCCATCCCCAGCGACGACTCCAGCCGAAGTTCCATCCGCTGACCAGCACGATGGCCACGAAGTTGGCGACCTCGGCCCTGAGGCCGCCCATGCGGTGCATCACGGCAAGCAGCACCGTGGCCAGGGCGATGCCCGAGAGGCAGATGACGTGGAACCGGAAGAGCCGCCGCTGCCACGGGGCGTGGGACTCGACCGGTCGGCCGCCGAAGGTCCAGCGGTCGTTCCAGAGGAAGTTGTTGAGCAACGCCGTCTCGGCGGCCAGGAGTTTGGAGGCCTCCAGAGGCCAATGGGCCCGCGTGTGCAGCAGGTGGAACAGGACCATGTCCACCAGGAGCCCACTGCCGCCGACGGCGCAGAAGAGCAGGTACCGCTTGCCGAGGTCGAGGGGGCCGCCCGGAGGACCGGCGTCCGGCCGGGAGGCTGCCAAGGGCTCGCGCACGGGGCTCATCGCCGGCCTTCCTTGGGCTCGCGCCAGGTGGCGTGCCGTTGCAACCACAGCACATCGGGGTCGCCGGGCGCGTCGAAATCGTCACGGGGCACCGAGGCGGCGCCCAGCGCACCCCAGCGGTGGGTTTCCACATGGCCGTCGCCAAAGGCAAGGTTGGCCGAGCGGTTGTGCAGGTGGCCCGGCTTGTCGCGCACCCGCCACCCCGACGGCTTGGACTCCTCGAAATCCCACTGCAGCGAGAAGGCCCCGTCATTGATGGTCTCGGGGCGTTCCTCGAGGAAGGTCAACGCCTCGGTCGGTGAAAGGCGCACCAGATCGGACATCCGGCGGTAGGTCTCGGCCGCAGGGCTGCTCACCGGCGAGCCCATGAAGGCGTTGAGCGACACCGTGCGGACCCGCGGCAGGCTGAACGGTCCGAGCGTGACGTTCCGGGCCGACGGGCATTTCCAGATCGTGACGGTCTGGAGGTAGGGGGCCAGCAGGCTTTGGTGCAGGTACAGGGTGTTGGTGCAGTCGGGGCCTGGCAGGCCCAGCCAGCCTTTCACCCAGGTCTGTCCCAGCGGGATGTCCTCGCCATCCTGGTTCGGAGGAATGGCATCGGCGTGGTCGTTGGCATAGAGGCCGCCCGCCAGCCCGAATTGGCGCATCTGCGACAGGCACTGGGTGGTGGCCGCCCGGCGTTTGGCCCCGGCGAGGGCCGGCAGGATCAATCCGGCGAGGATGGCGATGATCGCCACGACCACCAGCAGTTCGATGAGGGTGAAGGCGCCCCGGTCGGCGCGTCGCGGGTTCAGCCGTTGCGCCCGTGAGACCGACGAGGAGCCCCCTCCGGACCCCAAGGTTTGGACGCCGACCATCGGTTTGGCTTGGGCATGCATTCCGGTCTGGGGTGAAGGTCTGGGGTGAAGGGCCGTGGCCGAGGAGGAGGGACCGGAGGACCGGGGGTCAGGACGGTCCATGTGCCCCCAGGGGTGGCGGGGTCACCGATTGGGTCGGTGCAGCCGTCGGGATCCTGGGGCGCCGGTTTTTCCAGAGGAAGAGCAGGGATCCGCCCGTGAGGTATCCGAGGATGCCGAGCATGAACCCTGAGGCTTGGGCATCGGAAAGACCGAGGCGTTCGGCCATGTCGCCGAGGCATTTGCAGGCGACCGGAGCGCCGGTGACCCACAGGCCGGCCCGGTACAGCAGGAAGTTGCCGCACAACCACAGGAGGGCGCCCCGCTTCGCCGACGACGGCAATTTCGACAGCAGCAGCCCGGCGACGAGCGTCTCCACGGCTGCCACGGCGAGCAGCAGGTCCCGGTTGCTGAACCACCAGAAGATCGGGTCTGGATTGGCCAGGATGCGGCCCGATCCGAACGCGCTCACGCCCTTGGCCAACGCCGTCAGCAGCAGGAGGGCCGCAGCGGATTGAAGGAACCGGGATTCGAGCCCCTTCCAGCGAGAGGCGGCGTCGGAGCGTGAGGCGACGTCGGGAGTCGGGGGAAGGCTCATCATCAGGGAAGATGTGCCAACGGTGGCAGGGCCAGAGACCTTGGCAAAAGAATTTGAAGCCGCCGTTGCCCCGTTGCCGTCCTGATGGGGACGGTGCCCCTTCCAGCCTGCCCAGGTGGTCGCCTTGCTGGCCAACACCGTTGTCGCCACGACGATGCCGACTTCCGGGATCCATCGGCCAGTCCGACGCGGGTTCCCATCCCCACCCGGGAATCCCGTTCCGGGAGGTTGATGTGAGGATACGGTTTACCCGGCCTCCCGTTGGGCCGGCGTTTTGGGGATCGTACTCGCCGCAGGCTCCTGCGAATTTACCGCCGTTCCATGCCGCTTCCCCGCACAACCTTGCGGTGGGCAATTGCGTCTGGGACCGGCAAGTGACCGCCGTCCGT
>JBIKMQ010000109.1:0-6500 GCA_044359215.1 Candidatus Chromulinivoraceae bacterium | reverse complement strand
TTCGCGCTGCCCTTCGCGCTGGCGTCCATGATGCTCGCGGCCCGCGACCAGCGCGGCTGGCCCGGTTGGCGCGTCTTCCTGCTGGTGCTGGCGGCGATGGTGGGCGGACGCACCTGCGCCATGGCCTTCAACCGCATCGTGGACCGGCGCTTCGACGCGCTCAACCCACGGACCGCCGGTCGGCACCTGCCGGCCGGGGCCATCTCGATGGCCAGCGCCGTGGCCCTGTGCCTGCTGAGCGGGGCGGTGCTGGTGGGTGCCAGTTGGGCCCTCAAGGCGCTGTTCTTCATCTGCTTCTACTCGCTCACCAAGAGGTTCACCGACTTCACCCATGTGTGGCTGGGGCTGGCCCTGGCCATCGCCCCGGTGGGCGCCTGGCTGGCGGTGAAGGGCGGCGTCGACTTCGCGCCGGTGATCGACGGCAAGACCCGCCTGAGCCACGGTGCGCTGGTGCCGCTGGTGATGGCCGTGTCGGTCCTGCTCTGGCTCTTCGGCTTCGACATCATCTACGCGACGCAGGACTACGAGTTCGACCGCCGGCAGGGGCTGCACTCGCTGGTGGTGCGCTGGGGGCCGAAGAACGCGCTGGGCGTGGCCTTCATCGCTCACCTGCTGCTGTGGATCCTTTTGGCGGTGTTCGGGGCGTTGGCCGCCTTCCGTCTGGCCTACTGGCTGGGCCTGGTGGTGATCGGCGTCCTGCTGCTGGCCGAGCACCTTCTGGCGCGGCGTCGGGACACGCACTCGGTCAACGTGGCGTTCTTCAAGCTCAACGGGACCATCAGCACCCTGTTCCTCGGCCTGGTGACCGTGGAGGTGGTGTTTCCCTGGTTCCGCCTCCAGTGGGCCGAGAGCCTCTTCCGGTGAGCGCAACCGGGCGTGCCGGCTCGCTCCCGGAGTTCCCTGCTAGCGGACCGGACGGTCGCCCAGCAGGTGCTCGCCGAGAAACTGCACCGTGGCCAGGAACTGGAAGTCGGCGTTGGGCTTCTTGGCGAACCCGTGGCCCTCATCCTTGGCCATCAGGTAGGCGCAGGGCTGCCCGTTGGCCCGGACGGCCTTCACCATCTGCTCGGACTCGCCCAAGGGCACCCGGGGATCGTTCCTGCCCTGCACGACCATCAGGGGAACCCGGATACGATGCGCCTGGTTGAGCGGCGAAATCTTCTCGAGGTGGGCCCGCATGGCCGGATCGCGCTCATCCCCATATTCCACGCGCCGGAGGTCGCGCCGGTAGTCTTGGGTGTTGGTGAGGAAGGTGACGAAGTTCGAGATGCCCACGATGTCCACGCCGCACCGCAGGCGGTCGCTGTAGTGCACCAGCGAGGCCAGGGTCATGTAGCCGCCGTAGCTGCCGCCCATCACCGCCACACGGCCCGCGTCGAGGCCGGCATCGGTGCCGATCCAGTCGAGGAAGGCGCCGATGTCCTTGACCGAGTCCTCGCGACGGAACCCGTCGTCGAGGGTCAGGAACCGCTTCCCATATCCGGCCGACCCACGGACGTTGGGGACCAGCAGGGCGACGCCGGACTCGTTGAGGAGATGGTTGTACCGGGCCATGAACCCCGGGCGCGACTGCGACTCCGGGCCGCCATGGATGATCATCACCACGGGCCGCCGCCCCGGGAACCGGGAGGGGTCGGGCCGGTAGACGAAGGTGCTGACCTCGAGCCGGTCGAAGCTGGACACCGTGACCAGCTCGGGCTCGCGGAACTCCGAGGCGGGCAGGCCGCCGGTCTCGCTCTCGGTCCAGCGGGTCAACCGTCCGGACCGGACCTCCACCGAGTAGGCGTCGGACGGCGAGCGGGCGTGGGCGAGGCTGAAGCCGAGTTGCCGACCGTCGGGGTGCCACTCCAGCCCGCTCAAGACCCCGGCCGGCAGGCCCGTCAGCGGCCGCACCCTGCCGGAACCGAGGGACAGCAGCGACAGTCGGCTCACCCCGTTCTCGTTGGTCACGAAGGCCACCCGGTCACCGTCCGGGGACACCTCGAAGGCCTCGACATCCCAGGCCCGGCCACCGGCATCCCGGCCACGCGCCGGCTCGTCGACGAGGCGGCTGTGCCGGCCGCTGGCCACGTCAATGCGCACGAGGTGCAGGAACTCCGAGTCGAGGTCCGTCGTGGCGATCACGCTGCGTCCGTCCCGTGCCAGCCGGGCCGAGGCGTAGGACACCGGGCGTCCGTGGTCCGGGGTCAGGCGGGTCGCCTTCCGTTGGGTCACGTCGAGCAGGTGCAGCTCGCTGTCGGTGATCGAGCGGCGGTTCTGCAGGAGCACCCGCGATCCGGTGTCGTCGACGTCGAGCACCGCCCACCCGCCGCCGGACACCTCGAGCAACCGCTCGGCAGACTCCGGACGACGCGGATCCATGCGCCAGACATCGGTGTCGCGGCCGTTGCGGCGGGTCGAATTGTGGAAAAGCCAGCGTCCGTCGCGCGAGAAGCGGGCGTTGCCGTTGCGGCTTCGCCCGTCGGTGAGCAGCGTGGTCCGTCCGTCGGCGAGGTCGAGCCGCAGCAACTGGTAGAACTCACCGCCGCCGACATCCTGGCTGTAGATCAGGAAGCGGCCCTCCCGGGGCTCGTATTGCCCGCCCGCCACGGGCTCCTTCGAGAACGTCATCTGGCGTCGGGCACCGCCGGGCTGGGCGACGCCGTGGAGCTGGAGCGTGTCCGAGAACCGCGTGCCGATGAGCATCTCGCGACGGACCGGATGCCAGCCCTGGAAGACGGCCGTGCGGAACTCCAGGTAGCGCGAGACGTCGCGCTGCAGCGTCGCAGGGATGGGCGGGATGCCCTCGACCACGAGGTTTTCGGGCACCTGGGCCAGCAGGGCGGCACTCATGAGGGCAGAACCGAGGACGGAGAGCACTCTCGACATACCCGGAGACCAACACAGTCGCCCGGGATTGGAAGCGCGTTTTCGGGGACCAGGCCGGGGGGACCGCCGGGGCTCACTTGGCGAACTCGACGCAGCGGGTCTCGCGGACCACGGTGACGCGGATCTGTCCCGGGTAGAGCAACTGCTCCTCGATGCGGCGCGCCAGTTCCCGGGCCATGCGCACGGAGGCGTGGTCGTCCACCTGGTCGGGCTTGACCACCACGCGGAGCTCCCGACCCGCCTGGATGGCGAAGGCCCGCTCGACGCCGGCGAACTCGAAGGCGATCCGCTCGAGGTTCTCCAGCCGCTGCAGGTAGGTGGTCATGCCCTCGCTGCGGGATCCTGGCCGCGTCGCGCTGATGGCGTCGGCGGCGGCCACCAGGATGCCCAGGCAGTTTTCGTGCGGCACCTCCTCGTGGTGCGAGGCCACGGCGTTGAGGATGGCCTCGGATTCGTTGAAGCGCCGGAGGAATTCGGCACCGACCTTGGCGTGCGGCCCCTCGACCTCGTGCGAGAGGGCCTTGCCGATGTCGTGGAGCAGGCCCGAACGCCGCGCCGCGAGCACGTCCTCGCCCAATTCGGCGGCCATCAGGCCGCACAGGTGCGCCACCTCCAGCGAATGTTCGAGCACGTTCTGCGAGTAGCTGTGGCGGAAATGCAGCCGGCCAAGCATGCGGGCGACGTCGGGATGGACCGGGGGCTGGCCGGCCCGGTACACGGCGTCCTCGCCCTTGCGCAGGATGAAGTCGTCCATCTCGACCGTGACCGCCGCGACCACCTCCTCGATGCGCGTCGGGTGGATCCGGCCGTCGAGGATGAGCCGTTCCATCGACTGCCTGGCCACCTCGCGCCGCACCGGATCGAAGCCCGAGAGCACCACCGCGTTGGGCGTGTCGTCGACCAGCACCGTGATGCCCGTGGCGCTCTCGAAGGAGCGGATGTTGCGGCCGTCGCGGCCGATGATCCGGCCCTTCATCTCCTCGCTGGGCAAGGCCACCGTGGCGGTGCTCGTCTCGTAGGTGTGCTTGCCGGCGTAGCGCTGGATGGCCGTGGCAAGGATCCGCCGCGCCTGCTCCTCGGCGCCGGACCTCGCGTTCTCGAGGATGTGGCGGCTCAGGCTGGCCGCATCGCGCGAGGATTCCTGCTCGACCTCCTTGAGCAGCAGGGTGCGCGCCTCGAGGGCGCTGAGGCCGGAGAGCGACTCGAGCTGGCTGCGGCGTTCCTCGGACAGGCGGCGGACCTCGAGGCGCTCGAGGTCGACCTGGCCGCGGGCGGTGTCGAGGGATTCGGATCGGCGCCGCACCTCCTCCTGCTGCTGGACCAGGCGCTCCATCTGGCGTCCCACCGAGGCCTCGCGCTCGGCAAGCCGATCCTCGGCGGCGGCCAGGCGGGTGCGCTCGGACTCGAGTTCCCGGTCCTGGTCGTCGCGCCAGCGCTGGAGATCCTGCTGGGCGGCCAGGCGCACCTCGGCCTTGAGGGTCTCGGACTCGCTCCGGGCCTGATCGGCCCGCTCCCGTTCGCGGATCGCCAACTCGGCCCGCAGGGCGCGTTCTCGGAGCCGGTGGATGACATAGGCTGTTCCGGCGCCCGCAAGCACCCCGCCCACCGCGAACAACCAGGATTCAGTGGCCATGCGTCAATTTGGCGCCCGAGGGCGCGAACCGGGAACCCGAGGGGGTGATCACGCCGTCCAGTCCGGCATCATGTCCCTCCCGGGGGATGTGCGGCAGCACCTGGAAGTCGAAGGCGACCCCGAAGCACCGTCCGCGGAAGGACTCCAGCAGCCGGTCGTAGAAACCCGCCCCACGACCAAGCCTGACCCCATCCAAGGTGAACGCTAACCCGGGGACGAAGGCCAAGTCCAGCAGCCCCGTGGGCACCTCCGGACAGCGGGAGGAGGGCTCCGGGATGCCGAAGCGGCCGGGCACGAGATCGCCGGGACCACCCACCCGTCGCCAACGGTAGACCGAGCGCGCCGGGTCGTGGGACGGCAGAATCACGGACCGCCCCTCCGACCAGGCCCGCCCGGCCAAGGCCCACAGGTCGGGCTCGTCGGACCTGGGATGGTAGAGGGCGACGGTGCGGCAGGCCGACCACTCCCCGAGGGCCACACAGTGTTCGCGGATCCGCCCCGAGGCGGCGTCCCGGTCCGCCGGGGACAATTCCCGGAGGCTGCGGCGGATCTGATCGCGCAGCGCGGCCTTGGCCACCGTGGGATGGGCGTCCGCCGGATCCATGGCGCTACTCGTAGCGCAGCGCGTCGATCGGGTCGAGGTTGGCCGCCTTCAAGGCCGGGAAGAACCCGAAGACGATGCCGATGAAGGCGCTGACCGTGAAGGCCAGGATCACCGAGGCCTGGGAGATGAGGGTCGGGAACTGGAAGAGCTGGGTGAGCAGCGGCGCCAGCCAGTAGCCCACGGCGATGCCCAACCCTCCGCCGAGGACGCTCAGGAGCACCGCCTCGGACAGGAACTGCAGGAGAACGTCGCGCCCACGGGCCCCGACCGCCAGGCGGATGCCGATCTCACGGGTGCGCTCGGTGACGCTCACCAGCATGATGTTCATGATGCCGATGCCGCCGACCACCAGGGAGATCCCGGCGAAGAACCCGATGAGCACCGTCATGATGCGGTTGTTGGCGTTGAAGAAGTCGCTGGTCTCCTGCTGGTTGCGCACCATGAAGTCGTCGTCCTTGCCGTCGGCGATCTTGTGACGGCGGCGCAGGAGCTCGGTGATTTGCTCCTGCACGGGGGCGATGGCGTCGGGAGACTCGGCCTGGACGAAGACGGAGCGGAACTTGGTGTCGCCCGAGAGGCGCTTCATCACGCTGGTGTAGGGCACCAGCAGGACGTCGTCCTGGTCCTGGCCGAAACTCCCCGACCCCTTGGCCTCCAGCCATCCGACGATCGTGAACGGGGCGTTCTTGATGCGCACGGCCTGGCCCACCGGGTCGACGCCCTCACCGAAGAGGGTCTTGGCGGTGGTCGCACCGATCAGGCACACCTTGGAGGCATTGCGCACGTCGGCGGCCGAGAAGTTCTCCCCGGCCTTGAGCGTCCAGGATCGGGCGAGCACGTACTCGTCGGAGACCCCCGACACCTGGACGAAGCTGTTCTGGTTGCCGGCGGCCACCTGGGCCGAGGTGCGGGCCTCGGGGCTCACGGCCGTGATCTGCGACACCTCGCGGCGGATGGCGTCGAAGTCTTCGATCGACAGGTTCGGCGCCATGCCGAAGCCGCCCCGCACGCCGCCACGAGTCATGTTGCCCGACATCACGGTGAGGAGGTTCTGGCCCATCCCGGCGATGCGCTTGTCCACCTCGGCCTTGGCGCCGGTGCCCATGCTGACGCCCACGATCACGGCGGCGATGCCGACGATGATGCCCAGCATGGTGAGGAAGGACCGGAGCACGTTGCGCCGGATGGCCATCAGGGCGATGCGAAGGGTGGCGAACATGGTGGGAAGGGGCTCAGGCGGTGAGTTGGACGGCCTTCTGCTCGGCCTCGAGCTTGCGGAGCTCCTCGACGGCATCGAGGCGCTGGGACACCGGCGTGTCGCTCCGCACCAGCCCGTCGCGCATCACCACGATGCGCTTGCAGTATTGGGCGATGTCCAGCTCATGGGTGACCATG
>JBIKMQ010000108.1:0-6557 GCA_044359215.1 Candidatus Chromulinivoraceae bacterium | reverse complement strand
CTCGCTACGTCTTGGACTTCGGCTGGTTGGACGGTGGAACTCATGAGTTGCGCAACTCGGCCAAACGCTGTTTCGGCTGCCTAAACGCAGCCTAATCCTCCCGCTTGGACCTTTTCCTGCGGGGACTTTGAGGATGCTCGACCAAGGTTGACGTACCCGCAACCGCATTTTGTCGGCAGGTGGAAAGGCCGCTGGGGCTCGATGGTCCCGGGCGCGTGGCCCGTTGCCGCGGAACGGTAGTGATCGTTCGCCGAGGTGGTGCGCCGGGGCCTCGAATACATCACCACGGTGAATCCCCCCGTCCCGCACGCCCGGCAGCGAGTGGAAACTTCCTCCGTCGGAAGACTTGGGATGCTTTCTCGCGCCGGAGGAACCGTGGACGGAACTGTCCCCCGACCAGCCATGATCTCGTTCGACGACGCGGCCAATGCCAGCGCGGCGGAACAACCGGCGGCGGCGTTCCTGCAATCGCTGGGCATCCGGCCGGACATGGGGGGTCGGTACGGACATGGGGGTCTGTAAACTCACCCGGGGTCCCGGCGTGACCTGCCCTTCCCCCATCTCTGCAGCACCCGTCCCCGTCCCGGATTCGACCGATCCGGGCCGGCAGGATTCTTGTCGTTGAGCGAACTCCCGCGCTTTTCGGCAGACAAATCCCCCGGGGTCCTGCGTCCTGCCTGTGAACACCGATCTCGATGGCCGCCCCTGATCCCCTGGAAAGCCTGTACGACGCCCATGCGGGAGCGTTGTTCGCCTACGCCCTCAACCTGACGCGGTCGGAAGCCGACGCACGGGATCTGCTGCAGGACCAGTTCCACCGCCTGGCCCGACAGCCGATGCCGCCGACGGTCCGGGACGCGCGCGGCTGGCTCCTGAGGTCCATGCACCATCTGGCCATCGATCGCATCCGACGGCGGGCGACGCGGGACCGGGTGGCCGACCAATGGTCGAAGGAGCCCTTGGAACTGTTCGCGACCCATGCCGATCCCGACGAGACCGCCTTTCGTCAGGGCCTGGCCGAGGCGCTGGGCGAACTGCCCGAGGACCAGCGCTCGGTCGTCCATCTCAAGCTGTGGGAGGGGCTGACCTTCGAGGCGATCGCCCGGCTGCTGGACATCCCGCCCAACACCGCCGCCAGCCGCTACCGGTATGGCGTAGACAAACTCCGCGCCCGGCTGCGTCCCCTGTACGAAGAGATCCGCTGACCCTTGGAAAGGAACCCCATGAACACCCCTCCTTCTCGCTCGGACTCCGACATCCCGGATGCCTGGGAAACCCGGCTCTCCCGCATCCCGTTGGCACCGCCGCCGCCGGACCTGCGCCGCGCCTGCCTGCGCGCCGAGGAACCGCGTCACTCCGCCTCGGGTGGGCTGGCCTTCTGGCGGGCGGTTTGGGCGGGCCACCCTTGGGCCATCCGCGGTCTGGCGGCCGCATGGACGCTCATCACCGCCCTGCACCTGACGACTCCGGAAGTTCCCGTCGCCACCGCCAAGGCCCGCACCGTCTGGGCCGAAGAGACCCTGAAACTCGTGGCCCGACAACGGGCCGAGCTGATGGCAACGGCCCTGGACTGGGACCGCGAAAGCGCTCCGGTGACCGACGAATCGGCCCCGCCGGCAAAGGCCTCCGACCGCCCGAATGCCACTCCCCCGACGGCGTTCTCGACCAATCGAATGAGCTGATCCTCCAACGGCATCCCAACGACCACCCCGAACCTTCCAATCCTCCCATGAAACTCCTGCAATGGTGCCAACTCCTCCCGGCCGACAACCAACGGTTCGGCTACTGGAGAACCTTCCTCGCCAGCCTGACGATCGGCCCCCTGCTTTGGGTGGCCCTCGGGGCGGCCTTGGATTTTCTGGAGATCCGATCCGTCCACCTGTCGTTCCGGATGCTGCTGCTGACGCCGCTGCCCGGCCTCATGGTCGCATGGCTCTGGAACCGCCGTGCGGTGGCGCATGGAGCCCCACGGGTGTGGGGGGTGCAAGGCCGTACCTTCCAACGCTGGGCCATCACCACGGCCTCCCTCGTCACGGTGGTGTTCCTTGCCTACGCCATCGAAAGCGCCCGTGCAGCCCGGGCCTGGCAGGCGGTGGAAGCCCAGCTGAAGCAACGCGGCGAACCGCTGACCTTCGAAGATCTGGTGGGCCCCAACGTGCCGGATGACCAGAACTTCGCCCGTCACCCGCTCATGGAGGGCCTCTTGAGCCACACCGCGACGAACGACGCCCAGGGGCGCACCAGCTTCCGATGGACCGGCCAGCGGAAAATGGCCGAACTGCAGGATGCCTTGCGCTTTCCTGAGCCGATGCCCGACAAGCTGAAGAACGGCAAGCCATTGCGCCGCACCGGGCCCGACCTGGAGGCGTTGGCCAGCGTGCTGAAGTCCGGCACGAACCGGGCGAAGCGGACGGTGTACGAACCGGGCCGGGCGGAACCCCGCGAGACCAACGACCTCTTCCACCTGCCCGTTCCGCCGGCGGGCATGCCCGCGCCCCAGGCGGTCCTGTTCGCATTCGAAGGCCGGCGGGCGATCCTCGACCAGGTCACCGAGGCGGCCCGACGGCCGCGGTCGCAGTACGAGATCCGGTACGCCGACGGTCCCAACGCGCTGCTGCCGCATCTCGCCTTCCACAAGTCCATGGCCGTGCGTCTGCGCACACGGGCCGCGGCACGGGTGGCCGCCGGCGACACCAGCGGCGCGGCCGAGGACATTGAGACCCTCCTCCGCCTGGCCGACCTGACCGGCGAGGACCCGGTGCTCATCGGCTACCTCGTCCAGGTGGCCATCGAGAGCATCGCCTACAGCGCCTTCTGGGACGGCACCTCGCAGCACGCGTGGTCCGACGCCCAATTGGCGGCCTTCCAACGGCGTTTTGCGGGCCTGAGGCCACGGAGCAGCCTGATTCGCGCCTTCCGGGGCGAGCGCCTCTTCGGCAAGACCACCTTCGAGTTGATGCGGCAAGGGCAGCTGAATGTGGAGACCCTGGGCAGCATGGATGGCGCCAGCGACGGATCCGCCGGGGCCATCGCAGCCGCCTTCGTGCCCAAGGCCTGGCTCCTGCAGAACCAGGCCTACCACTCGCAGGTGCTGGATCAGGTCGTGAACGTGCTCCAGCAGGCGGATCCGGAGCGCGGCATCGGCGCCAAGGGTTCGATCTGGGAGACCCGACAGGTGGACGGGTGGTTCCACGACCGGGAGGGCCGTCGGTTCCGACCCTACCGGATCCTAACCGATATGCTGTTGCCCGGCCTGGCACAGGCCCACGCCAAGGCCGACCGGAGCCTCACGGTCAACCGACTGGCCATCACGGTGGCCGCGCTGGAGCGCCATCGCCTGGCCACCGGCGGCTATCCCAAGACCCTCGGCGAACTCGTGCCGCGCTGGGTGCCGGCCGTGCCGCTCGACCCCATGGACGGTCAACCATTGCGCTACCGCCTCAACGCCGACGGAACATTCACCCTGTACAGCGTCGGCCTCAACCACACGGATGACCACGGCGTCTTCGAGTCGAGGCAAGGCCAGGACCTCGACTGGGTCTGGCCCCCCAACCACCCCACCGAAGAGCGCCGGTTGTTTTGAAGGGGAATTTCCCTGGGCGGTCTGGGCCCAACTTCAGGCACGACACCCAAACCGCAGGCCGGTGGTTGGCAGAACACCGATCGACGAACCGCACGCCAGCTGGGACAGGCCCGAGGCTTCACTGGGCATGCCGGAGGAATTCGGAGACGATTCCGGCCAGCATCAAGGCGAGGAGGAGGATGGCGCAACTCTGCCAGACCCGTTTGCCCGAAGGTTTGGGCTGATAGTCCCAGACGTCTGGAGTCGTGCCGTGATCGAAGGGCATGGAGGCCAGGATCTCCTGGGCTTCAGGACCCTGGGAGCTGGGCACCAGCACCGTCCACCACGTCCCCGGCATGACCGACGGAAACGCCGGCATGGCCACCTGGAGGCCACCGGAGGATTCCTCGCGGCACTGGTAGGGGATGCCCGCGTCCTCCAGCGCACCGCACGCCCAGTCGAAACAGAGCATTTTCCCGGTGCTCAGGATGGGCGTGAATTCGCTGGGATGGCTTTTCATGATGCGGATGGGTTGGCCCCGGACCGCCGATGCAGCTACAAATCAGGCTAATCCGGATTGTTTTCCAATTTAATCCTGATTCATCGGGCAAGTGCAACCGGATTTCTTCGCCGGATTTCTTCGGGATCGAGCAGCTCAGGGTCCCCGAGCCTGAGGAGTCGCAGGGACGCCCCCGGACTCCCCGGTTCGAGGGGTTGCGCTCCCGAAAACCACCCGGCTGATCAGGGATTCGAGGTCCACCGAGGATTCGGTCATGGTGATCTGGGCACCGGAACGGAGATGGGTCTCATCGGCTCCCGGAGACAGGGCGATGTGTTTGTCGCCGATCAGGCCGGTCGTCTTGATCGAAGCCATCGTGTCGGTCGGGAGCTTGAGCTCCTGACTGAGTCTCAAGGTTGCGATGGCGCCATAGTTCACGGGATCAATCCGGAGGGACTCCACGGTGCCGACCGTCACACCGGCGACCCGGACGCTGCTGCCGACATTCAATCCGCCGGTGTTGGAGAAGCGTGCCTCCACGACATAGGATGGACCCGGGAGGAAGGATCCGGCACCCACCTTCACGGTGAGCCAGGTCATGGCGGCGAGGCCGGCCAGGACGAACAGTCCAACGAGGAGTTCCAGTCTGGAGGGGTTCATGGAATCAGGGTCGTTGGGGCTGTTGGAGGGCGCGGAGTTCGTTGACGGCCCTGCCAAGGGCGTCGGCGCTGTCGCGAAAATCGCACACGACGGAGTCGGTGGACGCGTGGAACTCCGTTGGACTCCCCGCGAAGCGCATCGTGCCCGAATCCAGCAACGCCACATGATCGCTGATCACGAGGGCTTCGCGGACGTCATGGGTGACGATGACCGCGGTGAAGCCGAACTGGCGCTGGTATCGGACCATCATGGCGAAGACCGAATTGCGCCGGACCGGATCCAGGCTGGCCGTGGGTTCATCGAAAAGCACCAGGTCCGGCCGGGTGACGATGGCGCGGGCCAGCGCCAGTCGTTTCTGCATGCCTCCCGAGAGTTCGTTGGGATACCTGTCGGCGAAGGAATCCAGTTCGAACTGCCGAAGAGCCTCCAGGCTTCGCTGGTGGATCGCGTTCGAGCCGAGGTCGGTGGTCTGCTCCAGGGGCAGCCCGACATTCTCGATGGCGGTGAGGGAATCCAAGAGGGCGTTGTTCTGGAAGAGAACGCTGCAGCGTCGGCGGAATGCGGTGAGGGCGGCGGGCTCGCCCGCATCCAGGGTGGCACCGTCAAAGACGATCACGCCCGCGTCGGGACGTTCGATGCCGGCCAGGCATTTGAGGAGGACGGACTTGCCCGCGCCGCTGCGGCCGAGCACGGCGACCACCCGGGCGCGCTGGACCTCGAGGCCGACTCCGGTGAGCACCTCGTGATTGCCGTAGCGTTTCCTCAGGCCACGGACTTCGAGCAGCAGGGATGGACGGGGTACGCTCACAGGAGCAGCGAGGTGATTGCGTAGTTGGCGGCCAGCACGGCGATGGACGACTGCACAACGGCGCGCGTGGTGGATGCGCTGACGGCGCGTGCTCCCGGGGACGAACCGACCCGGTGGGCGTTGAAGCCCTGGTAAGCGCAAAGCGACATGGTCAGGAACCCGAAGACCGCGGCCTTGATGAGGCACTCCCGCACGTCGCCGGGCTCGACTGCCCGATCCACGGAGGACCAGTAGATGCCGGGTTCGAGTCCCAGGATCATCGACGCCGAAATCCATCCGCCCCAGAGGCCGACATGGACCAGCAGCGCGGTCTGCATGGGGAAGACCACCAGTGCCGCGATCAACCGGGGCGCCACCAGGTATCCGAGGGGGCTGACGCCCATGGTTTCCAGGGCCGCGATCTGCTCGGAGTTCCGCTGGATTCCCAGCTCGGCAGCCAGGGCGGATCCGGCCTGGCCGACCAGCATCAGGGCGGCGAGAACGGGTCCGAGTTCGCGGACGAGGCTCAGCGACACCAACGCCCCGAGCAGGCTTCCGGAACCAAAGCGGGCGAGGGCATGGTGGCCCTGGAGGCCAAGCACCAGGCCGGTGAAGACGCCGACCAGGAGGATCACCGGCAGGCATCGGACCCCTTGTTCAAACAGGGCCACCAGTATCCGACGGGCCAGTTTGCGGGAATGGAAGGCATCGTGCAGCGCGCCAAGAGTGAAGAGGGCCAGGCCACCCAGCCCACGAATGCAGGAAAGGGTGAGACCTCCCAGCGCAGGCACCCAGGTCGGGGTCCCGGCGTTCACTGCGGTTTCCTCGGTTCATTCATGGCATCCTGCTCAGAATCCACGGTCATCGGCATCGTCGGGTGCCCATGGCCGCCCCGATGGAGGGTCTCCGCGGATGGCCCAGAGGCGGTCGGGGGGAGCTTGCGTCATCGGTGCGGAACGCGGCGCAGCCTGGAGACGTCGTGTCCGGTCGCCGCGAGGTGGGCGACGAGTTGCTGGTAGCGTTCCTCGGGGAGGGTCTTCGACCGGGCC
>JBIKMQ010000107.1:0-6611 GCA_044359215.1 Candidatus Chromulinivoraceae bacterium | reverse complement strand
CTGGACGGCTCGCTCTACCGCGCCGGTGGCTACTACACGGAGTCCACGATCACCGTGGAGGAAGACGCCGTGACGACCATCGCTGGCTTCGCGACGGACATTTCGGCGGGTACGAAGGAGTCCGAGCAGACGGTCACCTTCGTGCTGAGCAACAACAACACGAACCTGTTCAAGTCCGGCCCGGCGATCAGCGCCGATGGCACGCTGACGTTCACGCCGGCCGACAACAAGTCGGGCGATGCGACGGTCACCGTGTTCGTGCAGGACGACGGTGGCACGGCCTTCGGTGGCGTGGACAAGAGCGCCTCGAAGACCTTCAACATCAAGGTGACCGCGGTGAACGACGCGCCGGTGGCAGTTGCCCAGACCGTTTCGACGGTTGAGGACACGGCCAAGGCCATCACGCTGGCTGGAACCGACGAGGAAGGCTCCACGCTGACCTACACGGTGGTGCGTCAGCCGACGCTGGGTACCCTGAGCGGCACGGCCCCGAACCTGACCTACACCCCGGATGCGAACAAGTCGGGAGCCGACAGCTTCACCTTCAAGGTGAACGACGGTGCCAACGACTCGGCGACGGCCACGGTGACGATCCTTGTTGCTGCGGCGAACGATGCGCCTGAGGCGCAGGACCAGGCGGTGACGACCAGCGAGGACGTCGCCGTGGCGATCACGCTGGGTGGCAGCGACATCGACGGAGATGCGCTGACCTACGTGGTGGTGTCCGGCCCGACGAAGGGTGAGCTGGTGGGCACGGCACCGAACCTGGAATACGTCCCGAACGCCGAGGCGTCGGGAGTGGACAGCTTCACCTACAAGGTGAACGACGGCACGGTGGACTCTGCGGTGAAGACGGTGTCGATCACGATCGAGCCGGTGAACGACGCCCCGGTTGCCGGAGCGCTGTCGCTGAGCACCGAGGAGGACACGACGCTGTTCATCCAGCTGCAGGGCTTCGACGCCGAGGGCGGCGCGCTGACCTACACGGTGGTTGGGCAGCCGGCCAACGGCACGCTCAGCGGTGAGGGAGCGGACTTGGAGTACGTTCCGAATCCTGACTTCAACGGCACCGACAGCTTCACCTACCGGGTGAGCGACGGTGTGA
The DNA here is from genome assembly GCA_044359215.1 of Candidatus Chromulinivoraceae bacterium. Classification (GTDB taxonomy): domain Bacteria; phylum Verrucomicrobiota; class Verrucomicrobiia; order Limisphaerales; family UBA9464; genus SXXZ01. Next base: position 5,506 of record JBIKMQ010000107.1, on the reverse strand, counting down.
ACGTGTCTGGCATTGCGCGGGTGTCGATCACGGTGACTCCGGTGGAAGACATCCCGGTGGCGCAGGCGACGACGGTGCGGGTGACGGCGGGTGGAGCTGTGGCCGTGAAGCTGGAAGGCTTCGATGGCGACAACGACGCCCTGACGTACACGGTGGTGGGTCAGCCGACCAAGGGCACCTTGAGCGGCACGGCCCCGAACCTGACCTACACGGCCAACGCCGACGCCTCGGGCAGCGACTCGTTCACCTTCCGTGTCAACGACGGCAAGGCCGACTCGAGCCGCGCCACGGTCACCATCGAGATTGCTGCTTCTCCGAAGCTGGCGATCTCCTCGTTCGATCCGACTTCGAACCGCATCACCCTCTCGGTGCGCGCGCCGAAGGGCTCGGTGGTTCGCGTCGAGCAGGGAACGGCGCTGGGCACGTGGAGTGCCACGTCGGTCACTGCCACGGGCGAAGGCATGGACACGCCGGTGGAGGTGTCCCTGCAGGTGGTCGAGGGCGTGCCGGTGCGGTTCTGGCGCTTGAAGGAACAGCAGTAAGCCCTGCCCAATCGGCGACTTGGGTTGATCCCGGGTCGCTGACCTGATTCAGGCGCGTCCGTGAGGGAAACCTCCGGACGCGCTTTTTCTTTTTCGAAGGCAGGTGCCTGACGAGAGGAAGTGGTCGTTTTCTCCGAGGACCCGATCGCAGGAGTGCGATCCCACGGAGAGAGGGTCGGCAAGCGACTTCGCTCCGACCGGCCATCTGTCAGCGGTGGTCAGGGTCGTTGCCGGGAGTCACCCGCCACCAACCGCCGGGACCGAAGCCCGCATCAACCGGTCCCGAACACCGTCCCAGGAGGTGCCGACTGGCAACCGCTCGACAACGATCAGGCGGGCGCCGCGGTGGTCGCACTCGTGGAGGAACCCATAGAGTGCCCGGGCAAACGCCTCCGGATCTTCCGGGATGAAGGAAACCTGGGCGGGCATGGGTTGGTCCGGGATCCGGGAGTGGGCCAGCACGAACAGCCGCTCGTGATCGACCCCGGTATCACGCAGGCGCACCGCCAATTCGGCATCTTCGGTCCAGGCCCACACTTCCAACCTGGCCTTGGGCGAGTAGTGGCGGGTCAGGAGCCCGGGACTTCGCACCGGGCCTACGGCCCCATCGGTGGATTCCGCGACCGGCACCCCGGCCGCCTCGGCGATCTGATCGGCCGAGAGGATTCCTGGCCTGAGCACCCGCGGCTGGACGCCGGTGACATCGACCACGGTGCTTTCGATGCCCACGGCGCAGGGGCCGGCGTCCACGATCAACGGGATCCTGTCCCCAAGGCCGGCCAACACGTGCTCGGCGGTCGTGGGTGAGAGATGGTCCGAAGGGTTGGCGCTGGGCGCGGCGAGCGGAAACCCGCAGCCGCGGATCACCGCCTGGAAAAACGGATGCGAAGGCCAACGGAGGCCCACGGTGGGCCCCCCGGCGGTGACCAGATCTGGCACCCGGCTCGACCGCGGTACGACCAGGGTCAGGGGTCCCGGCCAGAACCGGCGGGCCAGGCGCTCGGCCAGCTCAGGCCAGGTGGTTGCACACTCCCGGGCCATGGCGGCGGTTGCGACATGCACGATGAGTGGGTTGCCCGCGGGCCTGCCCTTGGCGCGGTAGATGCCGGCGACGGCCTCGGGAGACAGGGCATTGGCGGCCAGGCCGTAGACCGTCTCGCTGGGTATCGCCGCGACACGGCCTGCCTGCAGCACCTCCACGGTCCGCACCACCGCCTGGGCGAACAGCGCGGGGGTATGGGTGGACAGGATCTCCACGGACGGCGTCACGCCCACAGGCTAGGATGCCGGGAGGCCCGGGAACACCAGGAAACACCGTCCGCCCGGTCGCAAGAAACCCTGCCATTGACCCCGGCGGGATCGCATCTGGACGCTTCCCTCGACCCCGGGCCCCCTCTACGCTCCCACCGTGAAACACAAAGGGAAGGCACAGGCCGCATTTCGGCGGATGATGCTGAGGGCGCTGGGGATCTATTGGGTCCTCGGGTTGCTCCTGGTGGTGGCTCATTTGGTGGGCGATCGGTTCCTGCCTCCCGGGCTGTTGATCGCGGGGGTCATGGGGATCACCGGGTTGCTCGCGGTGTTTGCGCTGTTCGCCGGGTACTTCTTCCGGGATCCCGACGCCCAGGTACCTCCCGGCCCCGGGTTGGTGGTCTCCCCGGCCCACGGAACGGTGGATGTCATTGACGAGGTCGACGAACCGATGATCCCGGGTGGCCGTTGCCGGCGGGTCTCGATCTTCCTGTCGGTCTTCAATGTCCATGTGCAGCAGGCTCCCGTGGCGGGGACGGTGACCCTTGTCCGCCATACCCCCGGTCAATTCCTCAATGCCTTGAAGCTCGAGTCGGCGGCCCTGAACGAAAACGTGGTCATCGGCTTCCAGGCGTCGGAGCCCGATTGCGGACCGGTGGCCATCAAGCTCATCACCGGGCTTATCGCCCGACGCATCGTGCCCTGGGTTCAAACCGGGGATGTGGTCGCCAAAGGCGAGCGGGTCAGCCTGATCCAGTTCGGTTCCCGGGTGGACCTCTACCTGCCGCTGAAGGCCCGCATTGCCGTGTCCTTGGGCGACCGGGTGGTGGGCGGCGAGACGGTGATGGCGCGACTGGACGGTTGAAACCCATGAGCGCCCCGTGTCCAGAGGCCTCCTCCTCCTCCTCCGAGGAGCCACCGAAGCTGAAGATCTACCTGCTGCCGAACCTGTTCACGGCCGGCAACCTGTTCTGCGGCTTCCTGGCGTTGACCAAGATCGTCGAGGCCGATCTTTCGGGGGTATCGGGCTACCATGAGGTCAAGATGGCCCTCTTCTACATCCTCGTGGCCTGCATCCTGGATCTCCTGGATGGACGGGTGGCCCGCATGGGCGGCTTCGAGAGCCCGTTCGGCCGGGAATTCGACTCGCTGGCCGACATCGTGAGCTTCGGGGTCGCCCCAGCCTTCCTGGTCCACCGGATCGTCCTGGCCGAGGTGTTCGTCAACCACAAGGAATTCGGATGGTTCATCGCGGCGTTGTTCGTCATCTGCGGCGCCTTCCGTCTGGCCCGCTTCAACTGCCTGGCCGCCATGCCCGGGTCCGGGGGAGGCGGCAGCCACTTCCTCGGCCTGCCCATCCCCATGGCCGCCGGCATGGTCGCCTCACTGACGCTTTTCCTGATCTGGTGGGATGAGAAGAACTTCCGGGTGGGCCATTGGCGTTATGCCCTGCCGGTGATCCTGGTGTTCCTCTCGATCATGATGGTGAGCGAGGTGAAATACCCCACCTTCAAGAAGCTGGATTGGCGGACCCAGAAGCCCTTCACCAAGACCATTGTCATCGTCTCGGCCACGGTCCTGTTCATCCTTCTCTGGCAGAAACTGCTGCCGATCGTCTCGCCGCTGGTCTGCACCGCCTACCTCGTCTACGGGTTCATCCGGCCGTTCATCTCCCGGCGGATGCAGCGCGAGATCGAGGTGGACGACGACGACGACGAATCCGTGCCGCCGGCCTGAGCCACCGGTCCGCCCCTCGCAGCGCATGAATGATCCGTGGCCCCTCCTGACGGCGGCCCTGCTCGGCGGGGTGGCCGGCTTCGTGGCCAGTGTCCCCGGTGGCCCCGTCAATGCGACCATCCTCGCCGAGGGTGGACACAAGGGGTTCCGCTGGGCGTTCTTCGTGGGCCTCGGGGCCGTCGTCATGGAGGCGCTCTATTGCTCGGTCGCCTTCGCCGGGTTCGATGCGCTCTTCGGATCACGCCTGTTCCGGGCCACCATGGAACTGGTGAGCTTCCTGCTGATGCTGTGGCTGGGCATCAAGTACCTCCGGGGAGCCCCGATGCCCGGAGAGGCCCGTGGCGTGCGTCTCATGGAGCAGCGGTTCCACCCTCATACCGCATTCTGGACGGGCTTCGTCCGCGTGCTGGGCAATCCCGGCATCCTGCTGCTGTGGATCACCGTCACGGCGATGCTCCTCTCGCGCGACTGGCTGTCCGACTCGTGGCCGAGCAAGCGGTGCTTCGTGGGCGGGGTCGCCGTCGGGGCCCTCCTGTGGTTCGCGCTGCTCGGCCAAGGGGTTGCGCGGCACCGGGATTCGATTTCCCCGGCGGCCCTTCGGCGGCTTTCGCAAATCAGCGGGGCGCTGCTGCTGGGGGTGGCGACCGTCGTCGGCGTGCGGTTGATCGGGCTTCTTGCGGCCCGGCATCCCTGAGCGGACGCGGGCCCGGGGATGCCCGGCGGGAACTACTTCTTTTCCGACGACTGGGCGTTGAGCGCCTGCTGGAGCTTCTCCGCCTGCCCGAAGAGCTTCACGTAGCGGTTGTTGAGGTCCTCGCAGTCGCTGGCCAGCTTCTTGTACTTCTCGACCGTGTCCTTGTGCACGGCGACGGCGTTCAGGTAGGCCTCGTTGAGCCTCTTCATGCCCTCGTTCTGGGCCTTGATGTCGGTCGCCATCTTGTCATAGGCCGCCTTGTAGGCCGCGCCTTGCTGCGTGGCTTGATTCCACTTGGCCCTGATTTCCAGCAGGTCCCGGTTGGCGCGGTTCAACTCCGCCTTGTTGGTCTTGTTTTCCGCCTCGAGTCGTTCCCGGAACTGTTCGACCCGACGGAGTTCGTCGTCGATCCGTTTGCCGGCGACCTCGACCTCGTGCTTCTGCTCATCGAGCTTCTGGATCTGCCGGTTGCGGTCGGCGATCTGCATGCGGAGGTCCGCGTCCCGATACCACTGGAAGGCGACCAACGCGCAGAGCCCGCAGGAGAGGAGGATCAGCAGGGTGACACCGGCGGCGGCTCGGATGCGGCTCCGGAAGGGGGCGATTCGGGTGCGCATGGCGGAGGATCTGCGGTCTTGGATCCCACAGCGGTACTGGAGGCTGCGGCTCCTTCGACGGTTTGTCAAAGTCCCGTCAGGTCGTCTGCGTGGGGCCATCGGCGGGGCCGGCGGCCGCTTGCAGGGGCATGGTTGGGGGCCGATCCTCCGTCCGATGAATCCTCGGGAAGGTTTCCGGCCGGTCGCCCTGACGATCGCCGGCTCGGACAGCGGAGGCGGGGCGGGCGTCCAGGCCGATCTCAAGGTCTTCGCGGCCCTCGGGGTCCACGGCACGAGCGCCCTGACCTGCCTGACGGCGCAGACGCCGGCAGGGGTCACCGGGGTGCGTGCGGTGCCTGCCGCCTTCGTCACCCGTCAGGTGGAGGCCCTCGCGGCCGAGCTGCCCCCCGCCGCAGCCAAGACAGGCATGCTCTTCAACGCCGCCATCGTCCGGACCGTGGCCGCGACCTTCACCCGGCACCGGGGCGTCCCCCTGGTGGTCGACCCGGTGATGATCGCCACGAGCGGCGCCCGGCTGCTCCGTCCCGACGCGATGCGCGCGCTGCAGGACCGCCTCCTCCCGCTGGCCGCCGTGGTGACGCCGAACCTCGACGAGGCCGCCGCGCTCATGGGCCGGCCGCTGCGCTCGGTGGACGACCTGCGCTGGGCCGCCCGGGGCATCCATG
>JBIKMQ010000001.1:0-22226 GCA_044359215.1 Candidatus Chromulinivoraceae bacterium | reverse complement strand
GCTTCCCTGCTCACCGCATCCACCATCCCGGCGGGACCACCCGGCCAAGGTCACGGATTGAGCAACCGAAGCACCTCCGCGTGCAGTTCCGGCGCACAGGCGATGGCGGAAGTCGCCCCGGCATGGTTGGCCGGACGGCCCTGCCAATCGGTGAGCGCCGCGCCGGCACCCTCCAGGATGGGAACCAGCGGCAGCAGGTCCCACGGGTTGACGATGGGATCGACCATCACATCCACCCATCCCGAGCTCAACAGCAGGTACCCGTAGCAATCGCCGAAACCGCGATAAAGCCGCACGGAACGGCTGAGGGCCTCGAATCCGGCACCGTTCTGGTACTTGGCCGGGTGGAGCGGATCGGTGGTGAGCAGGGAGGCCTCGGACAGCCGGGCACAGGGGCGGACCCGGACCGGCCGGTCGTTCAGCGTGGTGACCTTGCCGTCTCCGATCATCAACTGACGCAACACCGGCTGGTGGATGCAACCCAGCAGCGGACGGCCGTGGTGCAACAGTCCGATCAGCGTCCCGAAGAGCGGCACCCCGAGGACGAAACTCTTGGTGCCATCGACCGGGTCGAGCACCCAGACGAACTCGGCGTCCCCGCGTTCGGTGCCGAATTCCTCGCCGACGATCCCATGGTCTGGAAACCGGCGGGCGATCATCTCCCGCATCACCTGCTCGGCCCCCCGGTCGGCCAGGGTCACCGGGGAGTCGTCGCTCTTGAGCTCCAGCCCCATGTCCCGGGATCCATAGAAGGGCAGGATCACCCGGGAACTGGCGTCGGCCAATTCGCGGATGAAGGCGACCAAGGGCTCGTGATTCATCGGCACCGCCGAGGTAAGCAGGAACACCGGGTCTTGAAAACCGCGGAGACGGGGAGTTGCGGCATGCGGCAGGTGGCCCGGAAGCCCACCCGGAATCAGGAACGCGGGGGCTGGTCCAACAGGCGCCCGGCCAGCCGTTGACCCAGGCGTTCGGCCTCGCGGACCGGGGCACCGTCCTCGCCGAACCGCAGGACTCCATCGATGGCCACCGCGACCTGGAGATGCACCTGGTGCCCCAGCACCCGGGCATGGCCGGCGATCGGACTGCGGCACCCGCCGCCCATCCCGCGGAGGAACGCCCGCTCGGCCAGGACCGCCAGGTGGGTGTTGCGGTGGTCGAGGACGGCGACCATCGCCGCCAGCTCCGCATCGTTCGAACGCATCTCGATCGCGATGGCCCCCTGTCCCACCGCCGGGAGCAGTTCCTCCGGTTCAAGGATCGTCCCCACGAGGCCTTCCGGCGGCGGCTCCAGGAAACGGCGCTCGGCGGCCCCTAGCCGGTGATCCTGGCGGAGGATCCCCCGGGGGCTGAGGTCGAAACCAAGACGGGACAATCCGGCCGCAGCCAGCAGGATGGCATCCATGCCGTCGTCGCCCAGGAGCTTGGCAAGCCGGGTCCCGACGTTGCCACGCAGGGGCTTCACCGAAACATCCGGTCGCCGCGCCTTGAGCAGCACCTCGCGCCGGCGGCTGCCGGTGCCCACCACCGCCCCCTCGGGCAACCCCTCCAGGCGCAACCCCGGGCCGAAGCCGGAACGTTCCCGGCTGCCGGGTCGCCACTCGGCCACCGGATCCCGGGCGGCAACGACCCGGGCGGCCTCCCGATACAACAGCACCTCCCGGACATCGGCCCGACGACAAACCGCGCCCAGCACCAGGCCATCGGGCAACTCGGTGGGCAGGTCCTTGAGGCTGTGGACGGCCAGATCGGCCCGGCCGTCGGCCAGGGCGCTCTCCAACTCCCCGGTGAACAACCCCTTGGGCAGGGCGGTCGCCGCGGGATCCCGGGTCGGGAGGGCCTGAAGGTCGTCGCCGGCGGTCCGGATCACCTCAAGCTCGAAGCGCCCGGTCCGAAAGGCCCCTTGAAGCGTGGACTGGACGGCCCGGGCCTGGGCCAGCGCCAGCGGGCTGCCGCGGGTGGCGATGCGGATGGTGCGATTCACGGGCATGGCGACACGGCGACGGCGGCCTCGGGCGGACGGCAGGCCGGGTCCGCAGGCGACCCCGTCGCCCGGGGATCCTGCCGACGTTCCTCCCAGAGGTCGGCCTCCTCCCGGAGGATCTCCTCGCACCGCCGGATCTCCCCGAGGCGGAGGCGGGACGCGGCATCAGCCACCGACTGCAGGTCATCGATGTTGGCCAGGAAGACGCCAGGAATCGTCGCCACGCCGGGATCGATGTCGCGCGGGACGGCCAGGTCGACCAGCAACAGCGGCCGGGTCCCGCGTCCGGCGACCAGGCGCTCGACGGCCGATCGATCCAGGATCGGACGCGGCGAACCGGTGGCGCTGAGGACGATGTCGATCCCGGCGAACTCGGCCTCCCAGTCGCCAAAGGCGACGGCACGGGCATCGAGCTCGGCGGCCAGCGCCTCCGCACCGGCTGGGGACCGGTTGGAGACGCGGATCGACCGGACACCCCGGGCCCGGAGCGCCCTGGCGGTGCCGGCGCCGGTGTCACCCGAGCCGATGACCAGCACCTCGCGGCGGTCGAGGTCCTGGAACATCCGCTCGGCCAACCCGACGGCCACCGCCGCCACGGAGGTGTGCCCCCGCTGGATGTGGGTCCCGGCGCGGATCCGCTTGGCCGTCGCGAAGGCCCGCTGGAACGCCCGGTTGAGGACCGGACCGGTGAGGCCCGCCTCCAGTGCCAGGGCATAGGCCCGCTTCATCTGGCCGAGGATCTCGGTCTCGCCCAGCACCAGCGAGTCGAGGCCCGACACGACCCGGAAGAGGTGCTCCAGGGCGGCCCGGCCGACATGCTGGTAGACGATGCCCGCCGGGTCGACCGGATGGGCACGGTCGGACGCCAGGAACGCCCGGAGCCCGGCGGCGCCCGCATCGGAATCACCCGGACGGCATGCCGCGTAGAGTTCGACCCGGTTGCAGGTGGAAACCACCACCGCCTCGGAGGCCATCCCCTGGGAGAGGATCCGCCCGGCGGCCGGGGCCAGGTCGGATTCCTCGAAGGCCATCCGCTCGCGGATCGCCACCGGGGCCGTCTTGTGGTTGAGGCCGACGACGACGAGGTTCATCGGGAGCGGAAGGCGCCGGGGTCCGGCCGACGCGGCGACCGGCAGGTTCCGCGGGTGTCCCCCCTTGGCTCAGTGCTTCTTGACCCGGACGTTCCGGTAGTGGACCACCGATTTCGGGTCGTGGGCCTGGAAGGCGATGGTGCCCTCGCTGAGCTTCCGCTCGAAGTCCTTGCCGGCCTTGCGACCCGGTTCCTCGGTGAAGTCGTTGACGAGCTTGCCGTTGAGGAACACCTGGATGCGGTTGCCTTTCACGACCACGTGGTGGGTGTACCACTCGTTGTCCCGCACCACGCCCTCGAGCTTGTCGGCCTTGACGTCCTGCACCGAGTAGATGCTGCCCGACTTGCGCCAGTCGCCCTGGGTCTGGTTGACCTGGGTCTCGTAGCCACCCCACGGCCACCCGGAATCCTGATACTTGGTGTGGATGTAGATGCCGCCGTTGGAGTTGGGGGCCGTCTTGACGTCGACCTTGAGCTCGAAGTCTTTGAACGGAGCCAGCGGGCCGGTGTAGAAATTGTGGGAACGCTCGCCCTGAGCCCGGAACCCGCCCTCGGAGAGACTCCACGAGGCCTGGCTCTCGTTGACCTTCCAACCGGTCCACGTGCCGTCGGAGATCAGGGTGAAGCCCTCGGCATCGACATGGCCGATCTGGCCGGGCTTGGCCTTGGACTGGGCGGAATCGGCGGCGTTGGAGGCACAACCGGCGAGGATCGCGGCGGCGACGATGAGGACGAAGCGTTGGGTCTTCATGGTGGACGGTCTCTTGAGAGTCTGGCGGGAACCATGACCCCGGGGCACCCGCCACGGCAAACGGGAATTCGATCCCGGGATGGATTGCCGACCGGGCGGCTTCGCTGGTGAAGTGGTGCGGTGTCCGACGCGCCCGACCCCAGCATGCAGGCCTGCGCCGTGCCCGCGGGACGCCGACGCGCCGCCGGGGCCTGGCAGCCCTTCACCGGCGGCGGCCTGGCCCGCTTCGCCGATGCCGGCATGGCGCGCACCCTCGCCTTCGTGCTCACCTTCGCCCTGGCAACCGGGCTGACGCTGGGCTGGACGCTGCACGCGGCCTGGTGGCCGGTGGTGGACCGGGCGATCCTGGAACTGCCCGAGGAGGGCCCGACCCTCGGGCGCGGACGCCTCGACTGGCCCGGCGTCACGGCGGGCATCCTGGCCGACTCGCCGCACCTTGGGATCGCCGTGCGGATGGATGAACGATCCCCCCTCGGGCGGACGGCCGACCTGCAGGTCGAATTGCTGCCGGGGGCCCTGCGCGTGGCGGGCATCGCCGGGTTCATCGAATGGCCCTGGCCGGCACACTGGGAGTTGTCCCTGGGGCGCCTGGAGGCCCGGGCCGCCTGGGAGGCCTGGCGGCGTCCGGTGCTGGCGACGGCGGTGGGCGCCGTGACGGCCCTGCTGGCCTCGGCCTGGTGCCTGATCGCCCTGGCCCTGGCCGTGCCGATCCGTGCCACCGCGTTCCTCCTGCGGCGGCGCACCGGCCTCGGCGGCTGCCTCCGGCTCGCGGCGGCGGCCTTGTCCGGCGCCTCGCCGGTGCTCGGCCTGGGGATGGCGGGCTATGCCCTCCGGTGGCTCCCCTGGCCGGCGCTCGCCGTGGTGACCGGGGCCCACCTGCTGGTGGCCTGCCTGCAGTTGTTGTGGGGATTGTTGAGCCGGCCCGGCAACGACGATGGGCCCGGGCGGCCGGTCAATCCGTTCGGTGCCGATGCCGCGGCCCGGAAACGACGCAACCGCCGGGGCAACCCCTTCGGTGGAGGCGGCCTCAGCGGGCCGGGGGATTGATGCGGGCCCCCTTGGCCTTGAGCTCCTCGACGATCGCCTTGGAGGTCTTGGACAGGGGATTGCCCTCGAGATACACGCGCACGAACGGGGCGAAGTTCCGGGTCTTTTCCAGGTCGGCCATCATCCAACGCTGCAAGGGCACGAGGTCGCGGACCTTGTTGTGGGAGAGCTCGAGGTAGGACGGAGCGCGAAGGCCGGCCAGAGGGGACAGATCGGAGATGCCGTTGCGGGAGGCCGAGAGCATCATCAGGTTCCGGAAGGAGCCGAGGCCCTGGAGCGAGCGGACCTGGTTCCAGTCGATGTAGAGGGTGGCGACCCTCGGCAGGTTGGTCAGGGGCGCGATGGTGGACAGGCGGTTGGCCGAGAGGTAGATCGACGCCAGGTTGGTCAGGCCGCCCAGCGGCTTCACATCCTTCACCCGGTTGTGGGACAGCTCGATGTACTGCAGGGCCGGAACCGAGGCCAGCGGGGCGATGTTCGCCACCTGGTTCGAGGCAAGGTGCACATACTGCAACTGCTTGAGCCCGGCCAACGGGGCCAGGTCGGCGACCTTGTTGCCCGGGATCTCCAGCGAGGCCAGCGCGACGCAATGCTCCAGGCCGGCCAGGCTCGTGATGCCGGCGAAGGGCGCCGACACCGTCGAGACGTTGGCGACATCGGCCGCCGTCAGCGGCTCCTTGGACTCCCGCTTGGCGAACACCTGCCGGCGCACGGCGTCCTCGAGCTTCTTGTCCTTGAAGACGGACACGGGCGCGTTGGTGACGGCGGGCTTGGCGGCCGCCTTGGGATCGGGTTTGGCCGCCGGTTCGGCCGCGGACGCCCACGGCGGGCACAGCAGCAGCACCGAGGCGCACAGGGAGGGGAGGATCGCTCGCTTGCTCATGGAGTTCTCCATGGATGATGACCAGCCCCGCGATCAACGGAAGCGCTTTTTCGGCGGGATCGTGGACCGATCTTGTGATGGCCGACCGGATTCCGGGTCATCCGACACCGGGAGACTCAAGGTCGCCGGGGTGGGGCGTTGGTCTTGAACGCCCCCCGGAAGAACCAATGTCGCTTGAGCCCGCCGACGAAGTCCGCGGTGTTCGTGAGCACCCCGTCGGCGGCAGGCAGGGTGTTCGAGCGCACGGCACCGAGGGTCTGCCGCACCTCGCCCAAGGCCCCCGGGAGCGTGGCATCGAGGTTGGAGACCAGCGGACCGACCCCCCGGATCTGCTGGTTCACCTGGGTGACCAGCGGCGGCACCGAGCGGCCGAGCTCCGAGAGCAGCGGAGGCAGCGTCGCATTCAGGTTGGTGACCAGTGCCGGGACCGAGGCGTCGACATTGGAGACCAGCGAGCCAATGCCACCGATCTGCGCGTTGAGGTTCGTGAGGGTCACGGTGAGGGCCGCGCTGAGGTTGGTCGGAATCATGATGTCGCCGAGACCGCCGGGGCGGTCGAAACGCGCCGAGAGGTTGGTCGGGAAAAGCAGTTCACCAAGACCACCCGGGCGGGTGAAGGCCTCACGGATCTTGGGCACCAGCAGGGTCAGTTCCCCGATGAGGTCGCCGGAGACCTCCGTCCGCAGGAAGTATCCCTTGTCGTGTTTCGTCACCGGGTCGTAGCGGACGAAGTTGGTGGCCTCCGGGCGACCGAGATGGTAGGCGTACTTGTCCCAGAGAACGCCCAGCACGCCGCTCCCCGAGGCGTTCGTGGCCTCGGTCGTGGTGGCGATGCCGGCCCCCTGACTGCGGGTGATCTCGAGGAAATTGCCCCCGGCAATGTCGATGGGCAATCCGCCCACCTTGAGCCGCGAGTCGGTGAAGATGTAGCCGTGGTAGGGATCGCGCACGAGGAACCTCACGAACACGTTGAACCCCTCGCCGCGGTGCCAGGGGTCGTCCGGGGCGGTGTCGATCTGCACCACCTCGCCGATGGTGAAGCCCAGCATCTTGACCGGGGTTCCGACCTTCACCGAGCCGCCGTCGCGGAGGTAGGTGTAGTAGGGCACCTGCCGCACCCACCAGCCGCGTTTGTCGCCGGTGGTCTTGATGAAGAATCCGAGGCCGGCGAATCCCAGCGCGAGCGCACCCAGCAGGAACAGCACGACCACCCACTCCACCTTGCGCAGGCGGGTGCGGAGCTGGGGGGTGAGGTCTTGGAGGGCCATGGCGGTTGCTCTGGGTCGATCGTCCTGCGTCGGAGGCTGGGCTGGGCGGTGGCGTGCCTCAGTCGGAGGTGCGGGTCCCGTCTTCGCCGGTGGCCGCTAGGACGGAGTCGATGCCCGGAAGGATGCGCCATCGGCCGCCATCGGCCAGCGCGAAGCGCGGGTCCATGCCGAGGTAGGGGCGCGCCGCATCGGTCGTGGCGACGATGGCCAGGGGCATGCCGCCGAGGACGGGGTGCCCGGCGCGGGCCTCGGCCAGGAACCCCCGCCACCAGCGGAGGTGCACCGCGTCCAGGCCGGCCAGCGGGTTGTCCAGCAGCAACAGGCCGGGCCGGAGGGCGAGGCAGCGCGCCAGCGCCACCCGGCGAGACCACGACCGCCCGAGGGAGGCGGGGTTCCTGGCCAGGAGCGACCCGAGCTGCAGGTGGCGGATCAGGGGCCCGAGCTCGGCGAGGGCCTCGGCGGGACCGGCATTCCGGTGGTAGCACCACGGCAGCAGGAGGTTCTCGGCGACGGACAGGGCCGACAGCAGCCGACCGTTGCCGTCGAACACCAGGCCCATCCGGCGACGGGCCTCCCGGAGGGTCGTCTCGTCGTCCCCGGAACCGTGGACCGGATGCCCGAAGACGTGCACCGAGCCCGCGGCGGCCGGGATGAGCCCGGCGACCGTCTCGAGCAGGGCGGTCTTCCCGGCCCCGTGCGGGCCGGCCACGATCCAGAGTTCGCCTGGGCAGACCCGCCAGTCGACCGGTCCGAGCCGGAGACCACCCGACTCGGCGGGGGTGGCCACCTCGAGGGCCCGGGTCTCGAGGACCACCTCGGGATCGGTCTGCCTCATAGCAGGAGGTACACAGCGATGAAGGCCGCATCGATCAGCAGGCATCCGACGCCGCACACCGCCACCGTGCGGGTCGTGGCGGTCCCGACATCCGCCAGGCTCAGGGGCCGGGCCAGGCCCTGGTAGCAGATGACCAGCCCGATCAGCGTCCCGAAGATTCCCGTCTTGAGGGCGGAGAGCGGAAAATCCAGCACATGCAGGGCTCCGGCCACCTGGGTGAGGAACTCGACCGGCGAGGCCTTCAGACCGCGGGCATAGGCGAAGGCGTAGCCCGAGGCGAGCGCGACGACCAGCAGGTACAGGCTCAGCGCGACCACCGAGACGGCGAAACCGGCCACCCTCGGCACGACGAGGTAATGGATCGGGTCGATGCCCAGGGCCTCCAGGGCCTCCACCTCGCCGAGGGCGCGCGCCGTGCCCAGGTCGATCACGGCGGCCGTGCCGACGCGGGCCAGCACCACCAGGGCCGCCGTCATCGGGACCATCTCGCGCAGGAACACGGTGACCATCAGGGTGCCGGTGAAGTTCCCGGCACCGATCTGCTCCATCAATGAGGCCGTCTGGCCCACGAAGACGAGGCCCAGGACCACCCCGAGGAACCCGACCAGGGGCAGCAACCGGACCCCGCAGCGGTGGATCTCGCCGAAGACGCGCGGCGTGATCACCCGGGAATTCTCGCGGAAGCGGAGGCGGGCGGTGGCAAGCGTGATCAGGGTGAAGGCCCCAAGCCCGGTGAGGCTGCGCCACCCCTCGAGCAGCTCCCGAAGCATGCCCCCATCCTCCCCGGGGCTTCCGGCGGCTCCGGGTTCTCGGGCGGGAAGGGTCGGATCGGCGGCCATGGGAGCGCCTCTCGGTCTAGGGGGCGGGCACGCGCGGCTCGCGCTCGAGGGAAGGGACCGCCGCCGCGATGAGCCGTGCCATGCGTTCGAAGGTGGCATCCTCGGCCCCGGGTTCGCTCAGCGCAAAGAAGGAGATGTACGCCCAGCGGGGACTGGTGCCCTTGGAGAGGACATCGCGGATCATCCGCCACTGGCGTTCCGAATGGCTCGCCGTGCGGACGCCATCGGCGACGAACCAGAAGACGTAGATCCCCTGCACCCTCACGGGGGTCCCGTCGGGCCGCTGGACGGTCTGGGTCATGTCGAAGCGCTGGACCTCCAGGCTGCCGGGCGCCCATCCGGGGATGTCGATCCGCCGGATGGTCTGCGAGAGGATCTGCCAGCCGACGCCGGTCATGCAGTACTCGGGGCGGTGGATGCTGGTGCGGTCCGAGCCCATGAGCACGACGCTGGCGGAGATGGGCGGCAGGCCCTCACCACCCTGGTAGGACCGGCGCCCGAAGGTCGTGTCCGGGGGCAGGAAGCTCAGTTCCAGGTCCGGGATCGGATCGAGCCGGGAGCGGTAGCCCGGGATCTCGGAGGGCAGCGACACCGAGTTGGAGGTGGCCAGCCGGCCCGACTCGGCGATGAGCGGCAACCCGACGACGCGGACGCCCGGTTCGCCCATGCGGACGCGCTCCTTGAGCCAACGGAGGGAGCCCGCGGCGGCGGCGATCATTCCCAGCGCCGCGACGGTCATGGTCAGCACACGTGGGTTCATGGCGTCTGGGTGCCCTCCCCGGCGGCGGTGGCCGCGGCGGTCGTGGCGACCGGCGACGGCGGTTCCCTGAGCCACCGGGCGACGAGCAGGACGCAGCCGAGGGCGATGAGGAAGGTCGCGAAGCCGAACTTGGTCTCGATGGCTTCGCCGGCGGCCTGGCCGGCCGCCTCGGCGACGGCAAACACCACGATCAGGCGGATGACATTGGCCAGCACCGCGAAGGCGGGGCTGAGGAGGATGAGGAAGAGCCGCCGCCAGACGGAGCGGAAGTTCAGGAAGGCGAAGGTCACCGTCAGCAGCAGCACCACGGTCGCGCTGCGGATGCCGGAGCATGCCGGCGCGACGTCGAACCGGAACCCCTGGGTCTCGGCCGAGGCCTTCTGGAAGACGATGGTACCGGCCCGCTCGAGCTTCATGTTCAACACCCAGTCGCAGAAGTTGGTGGACATCAGGGTGCTCAGGAGGCGCAGGCCATGGGTGAGCGTGTCGAGGAAGACCGAGACGGGGATGCAGAACAGGAAGAGCAGGTAGGGGAAGGCGAAGCCCCGCATCCAGGCCCGTCCCCAGTACATGCCGAGGATGCCATACAGGCCCACGAGGAACCCGACCATGCCCAGGCGGGTCTGCTGCACCATGTATCCGGAGAGGTGCAGGGCCAATCCCACCGGGACCAGCGCCAGGGCCGGGGCCCAGGGTTGCTTCGGGATGGCCGTCAATTCCGTCCGTCGCATCACGACGATGGCACCGACCAGCCAGGGGATCATGACGCCCAATTCGTCGTCACGACCCTGCTTGGCCCCGCCCTCGTACACGGCCTGCAACCAGCCGAAGAGCGACTCGCTTGGGATGTAGCCCAGCGTGGAATTGCCGAGGAAGTGGAACAACGCCACCCAGGCGGCCACGACGAGCCCCACGGGCGCCTTGTGGGGAAGGCTGTCCCAGAGCGACCGAAGTTCCTGGAGCATGGACGGCTGCACGGCCTCGACAAAGTGACCCGGCACCGGACCCCGGTGCAAGGGCAACATCAGGGAGGTGTATGGGGGGCGGAGCGGGTGGGGTGTTCCGCTCGCTGGGGAGGCTCCTTCAGCAACCGCCATGGCGCTGCGCGCAGGGGGTGAAGGATGTCCGCCTCCCAAGGCTCGCTCCAACCCCACCCGCTCCGCCTTGGGAAAAGAAATCAGTCTGTCGGAGGGCGGGGCTTCAGCCACGCGTGGCCAGTGAGGCCAACCACTCCTGGGCGGCCGAACGGACGGATTCTCCCGTGCGGGCCAAGGGCGAGACAAACCGTGGGGTGAACCACGGGAAGGCGCCCACGAGGTCGTGGGTCACCAGGATCTGCCCGTCGCAATCCGGCCCGCTGCCGATGCCGACGGTGAGCAGGCGCGGGCACACGCCGCGGATCTCGGCGGCCACCGGCGGGGTCACCAGCTCGAGCACGCAGGCAAAGGCGCCGGCCCCCTCCAAGGCGATGGCGTCGTCGAGCAAGCGCCGCCGGCCCGCCTCATCGCGCCCCTTGATGCGGTACTTGCCACCCTCCTCCACCACATGCTGGGGCAACATCCCCAGGTGCCCCATGAAGGGAATGCCCTCGGCGAGGATGGCCTGCACCTGCGGCAGGATTTCCCGACCGCCCTCGGCCTTGACGTACTCGGCGCCGGCCTCGACCAGCCGGCGGGCGTTGCGGACCGCCTGGGCGGGCGTCTCATAGGCGCGGTACGGAAGGTCGGCACCCACCAGGGCGTGCCGGCGGGCCCGGACGACGGCCCGGAGATGGTGGACCATGTCGTCCATGGTCACCAAGGTGGTGTCCGGATGACCCAGGACGACCATGCCCAGGGAATCGCCGACCAGGATCACGGGGACACCCGCCTCGTCGAGCAGCCGGGCTCCCGGGTAGTCGTAGGCCGTGAGGGCGCCGAACGGCCGGACACCCTTCCAGGCACGCAGCGTCTCGACGGTGATCTTCATCGCATCCACAGCCGGAGTGTCGGCCCGGAGTCCGGTCCGGCAAGTTGGAAGCCGCCTCCCCGAGGCGCTCAGCCGAGCACCAGACCCACGGGACAATGGTCCGAGCCGGTCACGGACGGACGGAGGAAGGCCTCGCGCACCGACGGCCTCAAGGCCCCCGAGACGCCGAAGTAGTCGATGCGCCACCCCACATTGCGGGCGCGGGCACCGGCCATCGGGCTCCACCAGGTGTAGTGGCCGCCCTGCCCGGGATGGCGGTCGCGGAAGGTGTCCACGAAGCCCGCCTCCATCAACCGGGTGAACCCCCGGCGTTCCTCGACGGTGAACCCATGGTTGCGGACGTTGGCCTTCGGGTTGGCCAGGTCGATCTCCTCGTGCGCGACGTTGAGGTCACCACAGAAGACCACCGGCTTGCGGGCCTCCAGGGCCTTCAGGTGGGCGAGGAAGGCCGGATCCCATTGCTGCTCCCGGTAGGGCAGTCGGGAAAGGTCCCGCTTGGTGTTGGGGGTGTAGCAGTTGACCACGAACCGGTCGGGCAGCTCGACGGTCAGCACGCGCCCCTCGTTGTCCGGCAACCAGTCGCCAAGGCCCCGGTCGACCGACAGCACCGGCAGACGGCACAGGGTCAGCGTGCCGCTGTAGCCCCTGCGCTCGGCGGAGTTCCAGTGGACCGAATACCCGGCGGGCCACTCGACCTCCACCTGATCAGGCATGGCCTTGACCTCCTGCAGGCAGACCACGTCGGCATCCTCCCGCGCGATCCAGTCCAGCAGTCCCTTGCCCAGCGCGGCGCGCAGGCCGTTGACATTCCACGAGGTGAGCTTCACCGGGCCGATCCTGCGGCCGGAGGCCCCGAGGTGCAATCCGCAGCCCCCGGGATCCACCCCGGAACCGGGCCCCACCGGGTCTCAGCCACCGAGATGCCGGGAGAGGAAGTCCCGGATCCGGCGGATCTCGGGTTCACCGGCCACCGTGTGGGCCTTGGGGAACTCGCACCACTCCAGGGCAAGGCCCGCCTGCTGGAGCGCCTGTGCCTGCCCGCGCACCGGGACCATCGGCACCACGGGGTCGTGGGTGCCATGGGTGAAGAGCGCAGGCACCTGCCGCGCCTCCGGGCCCAGCTCGCGCAGCAGCGAGGCCGGATCGTGGAGGTAGCCGCTGATGCCCACCAGGGCACCCAGCCGCGGGGTGAAACGCCACCCCACGTCGAAGGTCATCAGGCATCCTTGGGAGAACCCGAGGAGACCGATCCGCTCCGCAGGATGGCCGGCGGCGATGCGGCCCTCGATGAGGCGGGAGAGCAGGGCCCGGCTGCGCCGGACGCCCGGCCCGGCATCACCCGGCAGATCGTACCACGAGTAGCCGCCGTGGTAGGGATCGGGCGCGTCGACCAGGGCGTACTCGAGCCAGGGCAGGCGCAGTTCGCCCGGCAACCACTCCCAGCCCCGAGACGAATCGCCCAGGCCATGCAGGACGATCAGCAGGGCCCGGGCCGGCGATTGCCCGGCCGGGATGGTCTCGAAGCGCAGGGACTCTGGTGGGTTCATCGGCCGATGCGGGTTGGGTCCAGGGGCCGGCGCCTCAGGCCGCCGGCATCGCGGCAAGCACCTCGCGGAGGGCGACCAGGCACCGGGCGTTTTCGGCGGGGGTACCCACCGAGATGCGCAACCAGTCCGGCAACCCGTAGCCGGCCATCGGGCGGGTGATGATGCCCCGGCGCTGGAGGGCGGCGAAGACATCGGCCCCGCGGCCAGTCTTGACCAGGACGAAGTTGGCGTGCGAGGGGACGAACCGCAGACCCATCGCGGTGAAGGCCGACTGGTAGTACTCGATGCCCGTCCGGTTGTTGTCGCGGGTCCGCTGCTGGTGGGCGGCGTCGCCGAGGGCCGCGATCGCCCCGGCCTGCGCGATGGCATTGATGTTGAAGGGCTGACGCACCTTCTCGAGGGCCGAGACCAAGGCCGGGCTGGCGATCCCGTACCCGAGCCGCAGGCCCGCCAGGCCGAAGATCTTGGAGAACGTCCGGCACAGCAGGAGGTTCGGACGGGTGCCGTTCAGGATCTCCGGCACGAGATCCACCGGGTCGTCGAGGAACTCGATGTAGGCCTCGTCCATCACGATGAGCACGTCCGGGGGCACCTCCCTCAGCAGCCGCTGGACGTCCTCGCGCGAGGTGCGCGTGCCGGTGGGGTTGTTCGGGTTGGCCAGGAACACCACGCCGGTGCGCGGCGTGACCGCCCGGATCAGGCCGCCGATGTCCGCGCCGAACTCAACGGCAGGGACCGTGACCAGCATGGCCCCGAAGAGGGCCGTGACGATCGGATACACCGCGAAGCAGAACTCCGGCACCACCACCTCGACGCCCGGGCGCATCATGGCATGGCCGACAAATTCCAGGATCTCGTTCGAGCCGTTGCCCAGGATGAGGTGCTCCGTGCCCACCCCCAACGAACCGGCCAGGGCGCGCTTGAGGGCCGATGCCGAGCCGTCGGGGTACAGGTGCAACTGCCGGAGCACGGTCTCCATGGCCTCCAGGGCCTTCGGGGACGGACCGAACGGGTTCTCATTCGACGCCAGCTTGATGATGCCGGCGGGGTCCAGGCCATGTTCGCGGGCGACCTCCTCGATGGGCCGACCTGGCACGTACACCGGAAGGCCGGCGAGGGAGGGATTCAATCGGGATAGCACGTTGCTCATGCGCAGCGGTCGGAGCCTTGTCCCGGAAGGGCCCGGACGCAAGGCGGCGAAGGGGTGGGCCTCGGGTCCGCCCCCCCCCGACGACCCCGGCACGTTCCGATGTCCGGGGGCTTGACCCGGGCCCGGCACGATCAATCGTGGTTCCGCGATGCGGATCCTGATCGTCGGTTGCGGGTATGTGGGCCTCGAACTGGGACGGCGTCTGGCGTCTTCCGGCGCCGAGGTCCTCGGCCTGCGACGTCGGGGCGACGACGACGGGGTCATGGCGGGCGCGGGCCTGCAGGCGGTGCACGGCGATCTCACCCGGCCTGAGGACCTGGAGGCCATTCCCGGTGATTTCGACGCGGTGGTCTCCACGGTGTCGTCCGGGCGTGGGGGACTCGACGCCTACCAGCAGGTCTACCTTGGCGGAGCCCGGAACCTCGTCGACTGGGCGCGTCGACGGCGGCCGGGCCGGCTCGTCTGGGTGAGCAGCACCAGCGTGTACGGCCAGGCCGACGGCTCCTGGGTCACCGAGGATTCCCCGACCGCGCCCGACGAACCGACCTCCCGGTGCCTCGTGGCGGCCGAGCAGGCGATCGCCGAGGGCACCCGTTTGGGCATCGTGCCCACCCAGATCGTCCGCGTCGCGGGGATTTACGGGCCGGGCCGCGGACACCTCTTCCACCAGTTCATCGCCGGCGAGGCGCGGCCAGATCCAAGCCGGAGCCAATGGATCAACATGATCCATCGCGACGACGTGGCCTCGGCCCTCGAGGCCGTGTTGCACCGGGGCCAGCCGGGCCGCATCTACAATGCCGTCGACGACGAACCGGTGACCCGGGACGATTTCCTCGGGTACCTGTCGAGGGCGACCGGGCTGCCGATGCCGACCGCGGCCGAATCCGGCGGATCGGTGCCGACCCGCAAGCGCGGCTCCACGAACAAGCGGGTCTCCAACCGGCGCCTGCGTGAGGAGTTGGGCTGGAGCCCGAACTTCCCTACCTGGCGCGAAGGCTACGCCGAGGCGATCGCCGGGGTGGTCTCCGCGACTCGACGCCACGACGACCGCAAGGCCTCCGGTTGAACGCACCCGACCCGGTGGGGACGGATCCCCGGGCGCCCCACCAAACCCGGCCCTTTCGGAAAAAATGGCCCCACCCCGGGGACCCCAGGGTGCGCTCTGGCCTCCGGCCGGGCGATGCCCCATGATCCGGTCCGTGATTCAACGCTACTCTCGGCCCGAGATGCGGGCCATCTGGTCCGAGGAGAACAAGCTGAGCCTGTGGCTCGACATCGAGGAGTACGCCAGCGAGGCGCTGGTGTCGCACGGCGTGGTTCCCAAGAAGGATTTCCTCAAGATCCAGAAGGGCTGCCAGGCTTGGAAGGGCGACACCGCCGGCTTGTTCGCCCGCCAGCGCGAGCTGGAGAAGGTGCTCAACCACGACGTCATCGCCTTCACCACTGCGGTGACCGAGCGCATCAACGACCCGGCCAGCCGCTGGCTGCACTTCGGGCTCACCAGCTCCGACATCGTCGACACCGCCTTCGCCGTGCAGATGGTCCAGAGCACCGACCTGCTGATCCGCGACGTCGAGGCCCTGCTGGCCGTCATCGCCCGCCGGGCGCGCGAGCACCAGCGCACCCCGTGCATCGGCCGCAGCCATGGCATCCATGGCGAGCCCACCACCTTCGGCCTGAAGCTGGCCCTGATGCACGAGGAGTTCTCCCGCGCGCTGGCCCGCTTCCGGCACCTGCGCACGGTGGTGGCCCTGGGCAAGCTGAGCGGCGCCGTTGGCACCCACGCCCACCTGCCGCCCTCGGTCGAGGCCCATGTCTGCCAGCGCCTCGGACTGCGGCCCGCGCCCATCGCCACGCAGGTCATCCAGCGCGACATCCACGCCGAGTTCATGAACGGCCTGGCACTCGTCGCCTCGGGTTTCGAGCACTGGGCCGTCGAGTTCCGGCACCTTCAGCGCACCGAGGTCCTCGAGGCCGAGGAGCCCTTCACCAAGGGCCAGAAGGGCAGCAGCGCCATGCCGCACAAGCGCAACCCCATCACCTGGGAGCGCCTCACCGGGCTGGCCCGCGTGATCCGTGGCAACGCCGTGTCGGCCCTGGAGAACGTGGCGCTGTGGCACGAGCGCGACATCAGCCACAGCTCGGTCGAGCGGATCATCTTCCCCGACTCCTGCACCCTGCTCGACTACATGTTTGGCCTGCTCACCCGCCTCATGGACGGCCTGCTGGTGTACCCGGAGAACATGCGCAAGAACCTCGGCCTGAGCCTGGGCATGTGGAACAGCCAGACCGTGCTGCTGGCCCTCATCCGCAAGGGCCTGACCCGCGAGGAGGCCTACGCCCTGGTCCAGCGCAACGCCATGAAGACCTGGGAGGTGAAACACGCCGGCCGCGACGACGCCGACTTCCTGGAGATGCTCAAGGCCGACCCCGAGGTGGCAGGGCACTTCAAGAAGGGCGAACTGGAGGCCCTGTGCTCCCTGGAATTCCACCTGAAGGAAGTCGACGAGCGCTTCCGGGCCCTGGGTCTGGCCTCCGGGACAGCCGTGCCCCGGCGGCGTGCCCGATCGAAGGGACGCTGAGCCTCCGGGGTGCCAGGCGGCCGCCACCGCCCCACCGATCCCGGCTGGCCCGACGGGTGCGCCAACGCCGTGGTTGCCCCGATCGGCCGGATATCCTACCTTCGGACGCATTGGACGGGATCCGCCCGCGACACCCGGCAGAGCCCTGCCGCGGCGTCCGGCGTCATCCCAAAAGCCCGATGTCCCAATCCCGAGTCAGCGCCGGTCTCCTGATGTACCGCTTCCATGGCGGAGGTCTTGAGGTCTTCATCGCACATCCGGGCGGGCCTTGGTTTCCCCACCGCGACCATGGCATCTGGACGATCCCCAAGGGCGAGATCGAACCGGGTGAGAGCGCCCTGGAGGCCGCCTGTCGCGAATTCACCGAAGAGGTGGGCATTCCGAGCAGCCCACCCTTCATCGACCTCGGCTCCATCCGACAACGGGGCGGCAAGACGGTGTTCGCCTGGGCCTTCGAGGGCGACTGGGATCCTACCGAAGGCATCCAGAGCAACCGGGTGGACATCGAGTGGCCGACAGGCTCGGGCAACTGGGCATCCTGGCCGGAGATCGACCGCGCCGGGTTCTTCAGTCCGAGGGCCGCCAAGGAGCGCATGAAGCTCGCGCAGCATCCCTTCATCGACCGGCTCACCGCAGCCCTCGCCCGGAAACGCTGCGCGGGTGTTCCCGTGGCTTAGCTCATCCGGGATCGCTGCCAGGCGTCCGGTCGGGAAAGTTCCGCCCGACGGCGGAGGAACGCCATGGTGCCCTGCCCGGCTCCGCCCGTTGAATCGACATCGAACCCGGCGCCACCGCCTCCGCCAAACCCGTCCCTGTCGCCGTCATCGGCACAAGGACCACCGGGGTGCGGCGGCAAAAACGCCCCCGCAGGGGGGATCCCCCGAGGAGGCGTTCGGTCAGCCGCCGGAGGATCCTCAGCGATCGTCGAGTGCCACGACGCCCGGCAAGGGAATGCCCTCGAGGAACTCCAGGCTCGCGCCGCCGCCGGTGCTGGCGAAGGTCACCTGGCTTCCCAGGCCGGCCTTGTTCACGGCCTTGACGCTGTCGCCGCCGCCGATGATCGACTTGGCCCCGTGTTTCTGGGTCGCCTCGACGGCGGCCTTGGCCACGGCCTGGGTGCCCGCCGCGAACCGGGGATCCTCGAACATGCCCATCGGGCCGTTCCAGAGGATGGTCTTGGCCGAGGCGATCACCTCGGCGTAGCGGCGCACGGTGTCCGGGCCGATGTCGAAGCCCTCGCACTCGTCGGGGATGTCGCCGGTGTTGACCCGCGGATTCACGAACTCGAAGACCGGGCGCCCCTTCTTGTTGACCTTGCCGGTGTCCTTGAGGTCGGCGATGACCGTGTCGGTGGGCAGGAGGAACGACACACCGCGCTGGGCGGCCTTGGCCTCGGCCGCCAGGGCCGTTCCGGTGTGGTCCTTCTCGACGAGGCTCTTCCCGGTCTTGCCGCCGTGGGCCAGCTTGAAGGTGTAGGCCATGGCACCTCCGATGAGGATGGTGTCGGCCTTCTCCAGCAGCCGGTCGATGACCTTGATCTTGTCGCTCACCTTGGCGCCGCCCAGGATGACCACGAACGGACGGGCCGGGTTCTCGAGCTCGTCGCCCAGAAACTTCAGCTCCCGCTCCATGAGCAAACCAGCCGCGGCCTGACCGCCCCAGGCACGGACGATGCGGGCCACCCCGCTGGTCGAGGCATGGGCGCGGTGCGCGGCCCCGAAGGCGTCGTTGACGTACGCGTCGGCCAGACGGGCCAGTCGGGCGGCGAACACCGGATCATTGGCCTCCTCCTCGGCCTGGAAGCGCACGTTCTCGAGCACCAGGATCTCCCCGTCCTTCAGTGCCGCGGCGGCGGCCTCGGCCTTGGGTCCGACCGTCTCATCCACGAAGGCCACCGGGCGGCCGATCATCTCGCCGAGCTTCGCAGCCACCGGGGCCAGGCTCATCGAGGGTTCTCGCCGGCCATCCGGGCGGCCGAGGTGGGCGGCGAGGATGATCCGCGCGCCCTTGGAGATGAGCAGCTCCAGCGTCGGGAGCGTCTCCTTGATGCGGGTGGTGTCGTTGATCACCATCACGCCGTCCTTCTCCTCCATCGGGACGTTGTAATCGACGCGCATGAGGACGCGCTTGCCGGTGACGTTCAGGTCGCGGATCGAGAGTTTGGCCATAGGGTTTTCTTCCGGCGGAGGACGCTATCGGCGGCCCCCGGGACGGCCAAGGGTTTTCCCGCAGCCCAAGCAGGATGCTGCCCGGAAAAAGGGCTCCCCGGGGAGGCCTGAAGGCCCCGCCGGGGAGTCGTTGGTGCTGCTGGACGCAGGAATCAATCCGCAGGCCGATCGGGAGTGAACCCGCCCAGGGTGACCTCGGGCCTGCCGATCCGAAAAGCCTCCCTGCGGCTTCTCCCGGCGTGTCCCGCGGACTGATTGCTGCGTCCTTGCCCGCTGTTTCCCGGCGGGCCCGGTGACTGCCGGATCGCTCCGGCATGGACTTGCTCCCCCCATGGGGGCTGGAGGAGGGGGAATCCGACCCCGCTCCTCCCGGCCTGGGCGCGCCCGGGATGGCGCGCCCAGGACCGAACCCTCACCCTTGGGCTTAGCCCAAGAGGCGGAGGGCCGACTGCGGACTGGCGTTGGCCTGGGCCAGCATGGCGGTGCCCGCCTGGACCAGGATGTTGTACCGCGCAAAGTTCGTGCTTTCGTCGGCGACGTTCACGTCCTTGATGCGGCTGTTGGCGGCCGAGAGGTTGTCCTTCGACACCCCCAACTGCTCCTGATACATCAACAATGCAGCCTGGTTGGCACCCACCGTCGCGCGGTCGGTCGCCAGCTGGTTGATCGCGGTCTTCACATTGGTCAACGCGGTGGCCGCGTTGGCCGTCGTGGTGATGGTGCTGGCGGTCGCCGCCGTGTAGCTCGATGTGGTCAGGTTGATCGGCGAGTAGCTGAAGTTGCTGGATGCTTCGCTATTGACCGTCACCGAGAAGTTCGCCCCGCCGAACATGCTGACGCCGTTGAACGCCTGCGTGGACGTGGCGGTGACGAAGGCCCCGAGGTTCGAGAACTCGGTGTTGTAGAGAGAGCGGTCGGTGTCGCTCTTGGTGTTGTCCTGGGCGAGCATCGCCAGCTCGGACATGCGGTCCAGGGCCTTGGCCACCTTCTTCAGGTAGCCGTCCTGGGTCTGCGAGAACGAGACAGCGTTCCCGATGTTGTCGCTGGCGGCCTGGGTCCGGTTGATTTGCGCGTCGAACCGGGTGGCGACCGCGAAACCGGCCGCGTCGTCCGACGGGTTGATCAACTTGGATCCCGAGCTGAGCCGGGCGAGTGAACGATTCAGCAGGACCTGCGAATCGCCGAGTTGCCGCGACGCACTGAGCGCCGGGTAGTTGGTGTTGATGACCATGGTGTTGACTCCTTCCTTGAAGTCGCCCCGTCAGCGGGGCTCATTCATCCTGCACGACGGCATCCTTGCCGCCGGGGGTCTTGGTTGAGCGGGTGACCCCCTGGAACCCGTGCCGGCTGCTTCGGCGGCCGGCCGCCTGGCTTGCGCCATCCGTCACGCGACGGAGAAAAGGGGTTGGGTTGGAATCGTTCATGGACATCCGGAGTCCTCGTTGGACCCGTTGGTTGGGTGGGGCGGCGGACTTCGGCTCGATCGCCCGCCGCCCCGGTTCACGGCCGCGAAACCGATCAGCCGAGCAGCCGGAGCGCCGACTGGGGTGTCGAGTTCGCCTGGGCCAGCATGGCCGTGCCCGCCTGGACGAGGATGTTGTACCGCGCGAAGTTCGTGCTTTCGTCGGCGACGTTCACGTCCTTGATGCGGCTGTTGGCGGCCGACAGGTTGTCCTTCGACACCCCGAGCTGCTCCTGGTACATCATCAACGCCGCCTGGTTCGCTCCCACGGTCGCGCGGTCATTGGCCAGCTGGTTGATGGCCGTCTTCACGTTGGTCAGCGCCGTGGCCGCAGCGGCCGTGGTGCTGATGTTGCTGCTCTGGGTCGCGTTGGTGTAGCTGGCGGTGGTGAGGTTGATCGGCGAATACGCGAAGTTGCTCACCGCCTCGCTGTTCACCGTCACGGTGAAGTTCGCCCCGCCGAACATGCTCACGCCGTTGAAATCGCGCGTCGCCGACGCATCCACGAAGTCGGCCAGGTTCTGGAACTCGGTGTTGTAGAGCCCCCGGTCGGTGTCGCTCTTCGTGTTGTCCTGGGCGAGCATCGAAAGCTCCGACATGCGGTCCAGGGCCTTGGCCACCTTCTTCAGGTAGCCGTCCTGGGTCTGCGAGAACGAGATCGCGTTCCCGATGTTGTCGCTGGCGGCCTGGGTCCGGTTGATTTGCGCATCGAACCGGGTGGCGACCGCGAAACCGGCCGCGTCGTCCGATGGGTTGATCAGCTTCGATCCGGAACTCAACCGGGCCAGCGACCGGTTCAGCAATCCCTGGGAATCGCCGAGGTTCCGCGACGCACTGAGCGCCGAGTAGTTGGTGTTGATGACCATGATATGACTCCTTCCTTGAAGTCGCTCCGACGGCGGAGCTGTTCATTCCGACAGGCGGCATCCGTGCCGCCGGGGGTCTTGGTGTGTCGGGCGACCCCCTTCTGGGCCCGTTCCGGTTCCTTCGGCGACCGGCCGCCTGGCGTGAGCCATCCGTCACACGACGGAGAAAATCTGGTTGGCATCGACCCACAGGACCCCCTCGGGAGCCCCGCCCGTCCTGCGACGGCCCGCCCCTGTGGCGAGCCGTGCCGGGGAGCGGCCGGGAAGGACCGACGGGCCGATGCCCGACGCCCGTTCCCGGACCGCCCGGGTCCCCGGGATCAGCCGAGCAGCCTGAGCACGCTCTGCGAGGTGGAGTTGGCCTGGGACAACATCGCCGTGCCCGCTTGGACCAGGATGTTGTACTTCGCGAAGTTGGTGCTCTCCTCGGCGACGTCGATGTCCTTGATGCGGCTGTTGGCGGCCGACAGGTTGTCTTTCAGCGTTCCCAGCTGCTCCTGGTACATCATGAGGGCCGACTGGTTGGCGCCCACGCTGGCACGCTCGCTGGCCAGGGCATTGATGGCGCTCTTGACCCGGGTCAGCGCCGTCGCGGCGTTGGCGGTGGTCGTGATGTCGGTGGTGTTCCCGGTGGCCGTGGTGAAGGTGGCGGTCGTGAGGTTGATGGCCGCGTAGGTGAACTTCGCGCCGTCACTGTCGATGGTCACCTCGAAGGTGGCCCCACCGAACATGCTCACCCCGTTGAAGTCGCGCTGGGCGCTGTTCGCGACGAACTGCTGCAGGTTGGCGAACTCGTTGTTGTAGAGGCCCCGGTCGATGTCGCTCTTCGTGTTGTCTTGGGCGAGCATGGTCAGTTCGCCCATGCGGTCGAGGGCCTTGGCCACCTTCTTCAGGTAGCCGTCCTGGGTCTGCGAGAAGGAGAGGGCGTTGCCGATGTTGTCGCTGGCGGCCTGGATGCGGCTGATCTGGGCGTCGAGTCGGATCGACACGGCGAAGCCGCCGGCGTTGTCCGAGGGGTTGACCAGC
>JBIKMQ010000106.1:0-6751 GCA_044359215.1 Candidatus Chromulinivoraceae bacterium | reverse complement strand
CGCCGGTTTCATCGGCTTCATCTTCATCGGCATGCTGCTGCCGGTGTTCTCGCTCCAAGACTACATCAAGTGATCGCCCACGACCCCATGAACCCCACCCCCCATTGCCGCCCCGTCTCCCCCGGTCCCGACCGCCGTCGCCGCCGGGGCTTCACCCTGGTCGAGATGCTTCTGGTCATCACCATCATCGGCATCCTTGCCGCGCTGGTGGTGCCCAAGATGATGGGCCGAAGCGAGCAGGCCCGGCAGGCCGCCGCGCGCGCCGACATCGCCTCCATCAAGACGGCCCTCGACGCCTACGAGGTGGACAATGGCGGCTACCCCAAGGCGCTGGCCGACCTGCTCCAGGCCCCGAGGCAGGCGCGCAACTGGCGTGGGCCCTACCTCGACAAGATCCCGCAGGACCCGTGGGGCAACGAGTACCAGTACGCCCAGCCCGGCCGGCAGAACGCCAACTCCTTCGACCTGTCGTCCATCGGACCGGACGGCAGGGCGGGGACGGAGGACGACTTTGGAAACTGGACGGCCAAGTGACCCGCGGTCGCGGTCGGCCCGCCCGCGGAGCGCCTTCACGCTGATCGAGATGATCCTCGTGATGGCGCTGCTCGTCGTGGCCGTCTCCATGGTCTCGCCCCGGCTCTCGGACTTCCTGCGTGGCCGGGCCATCGAGTCCGAGGCCCGCCGTCTCCTGGCCGTGACCCACGCGGCCCGCAGCCGGGCCATCACCGAGGGACGGCCGGTCCTGCTGTGGCTGGAGTCCGGCACCGGAACCTACGGCCTCGAGCGGGCCGATGCCGGCCGCTCGGGCGATCCGCAGGCGCAGGAATTCACGCCCGACGACAATGTCCGCGTCTCCTTCGACCGCTCACAGCGCCTCATCGGCCAGACCCCGAACGGGGTGCCGGCTCCCATGGTCCTGCCGGGGCAGTCCGGCCTGCGACGGTCGGCGGCCGGGATGGCGACGACCCGGCAGGGCCCGTCCATCCGCTGGGCGCCGGACGGCACGATCGACGAGGACAGTCCCAACGCCATCCGGGTCGAGGACGCCGCCGGGGCCGTGCTGTGGCTGGTGGAGGCCTCCGACCGCCGACGTTATGAGATCCGCACCGCACTCGACTAGACGCCGCCGCGACGGCTACACGCTGGCCGAGACCCTCGCGGCCCTGCTGTTCCTCGCCATCGTCATCCCGGCCGTGGTGGAGGCCCTGCACGTGGCGGGCCGTGCCGGCACCGCGTCGGTCCGTCGTGCGGTCGCCGCCCGCATCGCCGAGCGGATCCTCACCGAGAACACCCTGCAGACCAACCTCATCGCTACCGCCCAGAGCGGGACGCAGGTGGAGGGTTCGGTCGACTACCAGTGGACCCTCACCCGCGAGAACTGG
This sequence comes from Candidatus Chromulinivoraceae bacterium, assembly GCA_044359215.1. Lineage (GTDB taxonomy): Bacteria > Verrucomicrobiota > Verrucomicrobiia > Limisphaerales > UBA9464 > SXXZ01. Next base: position 5,369 of record JBIKMQ010000106.1, on the reverse strand, counting down.
GTGCTGGCGGCGCTGCCGCAGCTCACCGCCGAGGTGCGGTTCCTGACGCAGGGGCAGGAATCGTCGGTCCGGCTCACCACCCTGGGCCATCCGGTGGATGCCCAGCCCGGCATGGCCCCCACCGCCACGCGATGACCTCCCTGCTCCAGAGCGCCGGCCGGCGGGTGGCGGCAGACCGCCCGCCATCGGGTCCGCGGACCCCCGCGGCCGCGTCGGCCCGTTTTGCCGGAGGGTTCACCCTCATCGAGCTCATCCTCTCGATCGGCGCGGCCGCCCTCATCCTGATCGTCGCCAACCAGGTGCTCTTCACCAGCCTGCGCCTGCGCGACCGGGTATCCGGTGCGGTCGAGTCGGCATTCCCCCTGGAGCTGACACTGGACACGCTCCGCCTCGACCTCCAGGGCGTGGTGACCCCCAAGACCAACGGGATCCTATCCGGCTCGTTCCGCGCAGGCATGCTCCAGAGCACGGTCGACTCCCGGCCGATCTCGCTGGAGTTCAACACCACGACCGGATCCCTCAGCGAGACGACGCCCTGGGGAGCGGTGCAACGCGTGTCCTACAGCCTGCGCAGCCCGGTCGACGCGGGCAGCGGAACCCTCGACCTGTACCGGGGTGTCTGCCGCAACCTGCTGTCACTGTCGGTGGCCGAGGTGGAGGACCAGCTGCTGCTGCGCGACGTGGCCCGGGTCGACGTCGAGGCCTTCGATGGCATCCAGTGGCTTCCGCAGTGGGATACGACCGACGCCTCCGGCGCCACCACCAACCTTCCCGTGGCCGTGCGGATCCGCCTGCAGCGCGGGCCTTCATGGGGAGCCGACACGGGCCCGGTAGAGCTGCTGGTTCCCCTCGGCCTCCAGTCCCGCACCAACTCCACCAGCACCGTCGGCGGATGATCCCGAGCCCGTCCAACCTGATGGTCCGCCCGCGTCGTGCCGCCCGTTTCGCGTCGACATGCCGCCGTTCCGCGGCCTCGGTGCTCGTCGTCGTGCTGTGGATCACCGCGGGGCTCACGGCCCTCGTGCTCTACTTCGCCGCCTCCATGGGGCTGGAGCTGCGCGCGTCGGCCAATCGCGCCGCCGACCTGGCCGCCGGGCAGGCCATCGAGGGGGCGATCCGCTATGTCGGCTGGGCGTTGGCCAATGTGGCGACCAACGGCGTGATGACGACCAACAACCTCTTCGTGTGCGAGGCGCTGCCGATCGGCGAATCCCGCGTGTGGATCGTGGGCCGCGATCCGGCCGCCTCGCAGACCGGGCTCAACCAGGTGGTGTTCAATCTCCAGGATGAGGCCTCACGGCTGAACCTCAACCGGGCCAACTCCAACGCGCTCGTGATGCTGCCGGGCATGACGGCCGAGCTGGCCGCCGCGGTCATCGATTGGCGGAGCACCAACGGCTCCGTCGGCCTGGGCTACTCGAGCCTCGGGTACGAGGCCAAGCACGGCCCCTTCGAGAGCGTGGACGAATTGCGGCTGGTGCAGGGCATCACGCTCGACCACCTCTATGGCGACGACCGCAACCTCAACGGAGTGCTGGATACCGACGAACCGGGCCTTGGCGGATCGCTCTTCGTGACCCCGGGCCTGCTCGACACCACGACGGTGTTCAGCCGGGAACCCAATTTCCACGCCGACGGCACCCAGCTCACCAACGTCAACACCCGCGCTCAGCTGCAGGGCCTGCTCGACTCGGCCTTCGGCACCGTGCGGAGCCGGGAGATCCTCGGGCGCCTGGGCTTCTCCCAGGGAGGTGGCCAGGGTGGGCAGGGCGGTGGCGGTGGCGGGAACGGCGGGGCCTCGGCCCCGAACTTCCCCAGCCTGCTGCGGTTCTACCTGTCCAGCGGGCTGAGCCAGGACGACTTCGAGCGCATCGCCCCCGAGCTGAGCGTCACCACCAACGCCTACAGCTACGGCCGGGTCAATGTGAACACGGCCAGCGCCACGGTCCTGACGGCGCTCCTGGTCGGGGCGGGCCTTTCGGCCGAGGCGGCCGAGGGGGCGGTTTCCACCCTCGTCCGCTACCGCGACCAGAACCGGGCCAGCCTCGGCTCCATCGCATGGGTCGTGGCCGCACTGGGTCGCGATCATCAGGCCGTAACCACTTTGGCTGGCCGCGATCTCCTTACGACGCGGAGCTTCCAATACGCCGCCGATCTGGTGGCCGTGGGTCCCCGGGGTCGGGGGCACCGTCGGGTGAGGCTCGTGTTCGACATCAGCGATGGAATGCCCAAGGTCATCCACCGACAGGATCTCAGCCGACTGGGCTGGGCGCTGGGAGACCGTGTCCGCCGTCAGATGGCCGAGTTGGAGGGACAACCGCTGACCGCCCAGGGCAACCCATGATGTCTTTCCTCCAACGGATTTCCCGGACTCGCAAGGCGCCCTCCTCCGTGCTGGGCCTGGCCTTTGACGGTCGGCGAGTCGAGGGCACGCTGATGCGCCGCACGCCCGACGGCCTCCGTCCTTCCGGGGCGTTCGAGGCCGAGCTGTCGGCCGATTTCGATGGGGCGGACTCCGAGGCGCTTGGCCGGGAGCTCCGATCGCGCCTCGACGAGGCCGGCCTCCGGGAACGGCTTTGCGCGGTGGTCGTGCCGGTGGGCAGCCTGTGGGTGACCCAGACGGAGATTCCGGCCATGGCGGAGGCCGACGCCCTGGATCTCCTCCAGCTTGAGGCCGAGAAGGGATTCCATGCCGACGCGTCCGGGCTCCTGCTGGCCATCTCGCGCTGCACCCGCCCCGACGGCACCCAATGGGCCACCCTGGCGGTCCTGCCGCCAGCACGACTGGCCTCGCTGGAAGCCCTCCTCGCCGCCGCACGCCTCAAGCCGGTGAGCATCGGTGCCGACCTGGTCGAGTTGCATCCTCCAGCCGGCGCCCCGGCTTCGGGGGTGATCACCCTTCGCCTCGGAGGGGATCCCGGCTCGGTCTCCCTTCAGGCCACGGCGGGTGGCGCACTCGTGGCGCTGCGGTCCTTCGAAGTCGACGCGGAGGACGGCCCGGGAGCGGCTGCGCCCCGGCCCGAGGCCGTGGCCCGCGAAGTCCGGATCACCCTCGGCCAGTTGCCGGAACCCTGGAGCCAGACCCTGCGGGAGGTCCGGATCGACGGTCCGGCGACCGCCGCGCGATCCCTGGTCGATGGACTGTCGGCCCGGTTGGCCCTCTCGGGATTCCGTGTCCGATGGGCCCATGACGGGTCGGCCTCCGAGCCCACGTCGTCCGTCCCTGCCGGGGTTCCCGCATCGCCCGACCGGAAGGTTTCGGCCGCGATCGCCGCCCGGGTGCTCGCCGGTTCAGGGACGGCGACCCTCGAGTTCCTTCCGCCCAAGCCCTCGGTCCTCCAGCAGTTCCTCGCCCGCCACGCCCAGGGCCGGAGACGCACGGCCTGGACGGTCTGCAGCGGCTTGGCCGGTGCGGCCGCCCTGGCCTTCGGCGTGCAGCAGGTTCAGCTCGCACTGCTCGAGTCGCGCTGGGCCGCGGTGTCGGGCAAGGTCCGCGAGCTGGAGCGCATCCAGGAGGACCTGCGCCTGTTCCGGCCCTGGACGGCCGGTTCCGCCCGTGGCCTGGCCATCCTGGAGGCCCTGACCAGCGCCTTCCCGGAGAACGGCTCGGTCACCGCCAAGGTCATCGAGATCCGCGAGTCCGGCGAGGTGGTCTGCAGCGGCACGGCGACCGACAGTCCGGCCTTCCTGGCCATGACAGCCCGGCTGGGAGCCCTGCCTGGGGTGAGCCGGGTGCATCACGACCAGTCCCGCGGTTCGTCGCCGTTGCAATTCAACCTCCGCTTCGTCTGGGATGGAGGCCAGGCCCGATGAACCCCGCCCAACGCCAACGTGTGCTGACGATCCTGACCCTCTCCGCAGTCGGGCTGTACCTCGCCGACCTGCTGGTCTTTTCGCCGCTGGGCCGGTTGTGGTCGGCGCGCTCCGCCCGGATTGAGACGCTCAGGCGCCAGGTCGCCGCAGGCCGCGCCCTCGTCCAGCGCGAGGCAGGTCTCCGCAGCCAGTGGGATCACCTGCGGACCAACGCGCTGCCGGCGGAAGCCTCCCAGGCCGAGCAGCGGTTGTTGCGTGCCAGCGACGAATGGGCGAGGTCCTCCGGGGCGCAGATCGTCGACCGGATGCCTCAGTGGAAGGGCGATGAGCCCGCCTACCAGATGCTCCGCTGCCGGCTGGAGGCGTCCGGATCCCTCGCAAACCTCACGCAATTCCTTCAGCGCATGGAGGAGGGCCCGCTGGCGGTCAAGCTTGACAGCCTGCAGCTCCTGAGTCGGGACACCGCTGGGCGCCAGTTGACCCTCGGTCTGCAGATCAACGGCCTCGTGCTCAACCCCCCGTCGAAGCCATGACCGGTCCACTCCATCCCACCGGGGCGCCGGGCGCCGGCATCGGGCAACTCCTGTCGCCCCGGGGCTTGCCATCGTGCAGGTCGATGCAGTGGGTCCTGGCGGTGGTGGCCGCCGCCTCGGTCATCCTGCCCAGCGCGCTGGCCGCCGACACCAACGCTCCCGCGGCCGCCCGCGATTCCGCCGCCCTCGCCCGCCGCATCGCCGAGCGGAACATCTTCGACCCGGACCGCCAGCCCCTCAGCCGGGGCGACTTCCGCCCGCCCCCGAAACCCCGGCCGGTGATCGCCGCCGATGCGGCCGAGTTCGGACTCGTGGGTGTCATGTCCTATGCCCGGGGAACCTTCGCCTTCTTCGACGGCAACGATCCCGAGTTCCGCAAGACCTTGGCCCAGGCGGCGACGATCGCGGGGCACACCCTGGGCGTGATCACCCCGCAATCGGTGACCCTCGTCGGGTCCAATGGACCGCCGGTCCAGCTCCGGGTAGGCCAGCGGCTGCGCCGCGACTCCGAGGGCAACTGGCAGCCGGTGGCCACGACCGGCGGTGAACCTTTCGCGCGGGGCGCCTCCGTGGGAGCCACCTCCGCGGGAGGCACCGGAACGGCGTCCGCGACGGCCAATGGCGCCGTGCCGACACCGGCCGAGGATCCCCCGGGATCCGATGAAATCCTCAAGCGGTTGCTGAAGAAACGGGAACAGGAGATGAAATGATGACCTTGACCACTCGAGCCATGCGCAGGGCCTGGGCCCTTGGATGCCTCGCCGGCACCCTGCTCGCGCAGGAGTCCGCCCGACCCTCCGCCGACGAGGCCAAGGCGCCGGCCCCTCCGGAGGCGGCCGTGCAGACGGCGCCGGCCGTCGGGGGTCCCGGCATCCAGATGAACTTCCGCAATGCGCCCCTCGAGCAGGTGCTTGAGCATCTCAGCGAGGCCGCGGGCTTCATCATCGTGCTCGAGGCCCCGGTGAAGGGCACGGTCAACGTCAACAGCGCCAAGACGCTGAGCCAGGACGAGGCCGTGGACTT